>NZ_JAXBLX010000011.1:0-127142 GCF_037027555.1 Halalkalibacter kiskunsagensis
TGGATTTGGGGAGGTACTTCCTTTTTTATGCCTTGGAACCCTTGAGACACAAGGGATGATATTTATGAAATTCACTCAATTGCTAGTTCTTTTCTAAAATAGATTAATTTTTGAACATTAGCTTTGAGTGATACCGTACTCCTGTATACTTAGCTAATCAACTTCCGGCGTTTCATCTCTTTGCAATATTCAATTTCAACTTCTGTCAAAGTTAATTCATACAGATGTTGCCCTTCTTTTTTATAGACACCTAAATCAAGCAGCCTTTGGATTAATTCTTCTTTTCTACGAAATACAGATTCACGTAACGTAGTCATGTCTTTACCTCCTCATTAATAGTTTTCTTTTCTTATCGATTAATGCAGAAGAGATACTCTTTTGTTAAATATTTAGAAAACGTAAATAAACCATTGATCACGATCACGATGTCACTAGAATTTAGAAACAAATCAATATACAAACTTTAGTTCATGTACGATAGAGCAAAACGAAGACCTAACCTCTTTACATGAGGTCAGGCCTTCGCGTTTTCCGATCGGCAACGTATTAAATTATTGTTATTATATATCTGATTATTCCGACCTGTCAACTCGTTTTATAATTAATGGCTTCGGCATAAAATGGTGTTCCATTATGAAATGTTACATCTTGATGCATTTATACTTGTATTTATCAACTCCCCTTAACCCAAGCTAGAGGGTGCGAATAATCGGTTTTCACTGTTGGATTTATGCTAGATAAAAAGCAATTGTTCTACTGATAGAGAGTATTATATGTTTACTCAAAATAACTTACCTGTTGATATGCTCTATATTGGTAACACTCTACCCAGCCGGTTTTTATGCCGATAATATGCTACCCTTGAAATTAAAAGCTATGGAGTGTAACTTAGATTTAAATTTCTATAGATACCTTACCGTTGTACTGTTAATATTTAAATGGTCTCTCTATAAGAAAGTCCTCACAATCGAAGAGAAAATCACCAAAAAAGCTATCTCATCAAGGTTTATACCTTGATGAGATAGCTTTTTGATTAATATTTTTTCATTTGTTTCTTGCTTTCATCAAGCTTCCACTCTATTTATCTTGAACCGTTCGAACAAATCGAATAAACGCCGCTTTTCCTTCCTCAGTTCTTTTATAGACACCAGCATGCTCTAACACAACAGAAAACACATGACCAATTTCTAGTTTCAGTACTTCATAAATTGTCTCCTCATTGAGATCTTGATATTTTCCTTTAACCTCAGTCGCCCACTCTACATGCTTTTTTGTTCGTTCATCATTACTTGCTAGTGTAGCAAAATCTTCTTGCAGCATATACGTTGCTAAAACCGCCATTTCCTCTTGAAGGCGTCCAGGTAATACGGCTAACCCCATTACTTCAATTAAACCAATGTTTTCTTGTTTAATATGGTGCACTTCATCATGAGGATGAAAAATCCCTAATGGATGCGCTTCATCAGTCCGATTATTTCTAAGAACTAAGTCCATTTCAAATTTCCCATCTTTAAAACGGACAATTGGAGTAATCGTATTGTGTGGCTCATCATTAGTAAATGCATAGATAGAAACACTTTCATCCGAATAGTTGCGCCAGCTCATTAAGATTTCTTCTGCTAAAGCGGAAACTTCATGGCGATCAGCTCCACGTAAACGGATAACAGACATTGGCCAACGGACAATCCCTACTTCCACATTTGCATATCGTGAAACAGAGAATGATTCTTCTATTTCTGCGATCGCCATTGGAAATTCATGATTACCACCTTGGAAATGATCATGTGATAAAATTGATCCTCCAACAATCGGCAAATCAGCATTCGTTCCAGCAAAATAATGTGGATATTGTTCGACGAAATGTAATAAGCGGTCAAATCCTTCTTTTGATATTGCCATTGGTTTGTGCTCTTTTGAAAACAAAATCGCATGCTCATTGTAATATACGTACGGTGAGTATTGAAAATACCAATCTTCACCGCTTAATGTAACAGGTATAATCCGGTGATTTTGTCTTGCGGGATGATTGACCCTTCCCCAGTACCCGACGTTTTCTTTGCATAACAAACATTTTGGATACGTTGATTGCTTCAGCCCTTTCGCAGCTGCAATCGCTTTCGGATCTTTTTCTGGCTTTGCTAGGTTAATCGTAATTTCTAAATCGCCATATTCTGTTTCACTATACCAATGTTCATTTTTAGCAATGCGATCTTTCCGTATATAGTAAGAGTTTTGTGATAACTGATAAAAATAGTCCGTTGCCTCTTTTACATTATCACGTGATTGAAATTGATGAATGACTTCAGATGGCCTTGGCATGAGGCAATCCATAATTTGCGTATCAAGTAAGTCACGATACGTAATCGTATTCGTTTTTAAAATCTCTTTTTCATAACACCAATCCAACATCTGATCTAAAATCGGTTGTGGTGAATCCAACTCCTCTAAAGGGGCGATTGTTGCTTCTACACCATCTAAAGTAAATATTCCTACTAGCTGATTACGAACATAGTCGACATCGAATAATGTAATTAGCTTTTTTTGAAGGCCATATTGAATGAGTCGCTCTATTTGTTCATAAATATTAATTGTTGGCATTTTCTTCCCTCCATAGTAGTTAGAGTGCAATTTCTCGTGCTTGATCTCCAATTTCTACCGTATAAAAGTCTGCCTTTAATCCGGTTTGTTGCTCATATTGTAAACCAACTTGATCAATAAATGTGGCAAGTTGCTCCTTATCCACTAAATTTACAGTGCATCCACCAAATCCAGCACCTGTCATTCTTGCCCCAACTGCCCCTGCGTCCCAAGCAGCTTGAACGAGTGCATCTAGTTCATGCCCTGTCACTTCATAATCATCTCGTAAAGAGATGTGTGACTCATTCATTAATTTCCCAAAACCAACAAGATCTCCAGCGCGTAATTTTTCAACAGCTAGCACAGTTCTCTCGTTTTCATAAACAGCATGTTTCGCACGCTTTTGAACCGTTTCATTTTCAATGACGTGTTTACGTGACTCAAACGCTTCTGTCGATAAATCTCCAAGCGAATCAATGGCAACAACCTTTTGAAGTTGCTCTAAAGCTTGTTGGCATTCACTTCTTCTTTCATTATATTTCGAATCAGCTAATCCTCTTTTTTTGTTCGTATTAATAATAACTAATGACATATCCTCTAATTTAATAGGAGAGTACGTAGCTTGGAGTGTCTGACAATCAAGTAAAATGGCATGATCTTTCTTTCCCATCCCGATCGCAAACTGGTCCATAATACCACATTGAACACCTATAAATTCATTTTCAGCTTTTTGAGCAAGTTTCACTAATTCAACTTGATCAATCGCTAATTGATACAATTCATTCATTATAACTGCTGTTACTAATTCAATAGATGCAGAAGACGATAGCCCTGCTCCATTTGGAATCGTTCCATTAAATACAACATCAAAGCCAGTAGCAATATCAGCTCCTGATTCTAATAATTTAGCTACAACGCCTTTAGGGTAATTAGCCCAATCATGTTCATCAACATATTCTAATTTTTCAAGAGACGTTTCAATGACTCCTACATCCGAAAAATTCATTGAATACAATCGAATTCTTGAATCGTTTCGTTTCCTAGCAACAGCAAACGTACCAACACTTAACGCACATGGGAATACATGCCCCCCATTATAGTCAGTATGTTCTCCAATTAAATTGACACGTCCTGGAGCAAAAAAAGCACGTAATTGATCCGTTTCATTAAATACTTCTATAAATCTTTCTTTTATGTTTTCCACGGAAGACACCTCATTTAATAATATAATTTAAAGCCTGATATAAGTTTAAGTTTTACAAACGAGAGTAGTCGCTACTTAGTCAAATGAATATCATCTACTTTATTTTTTATAGCCGCTTGGGTTGGCTTGATGCCAATACCATGCATGGGAAATGATTTCTTCTAGGTTTGGATATTGTGGTTCCCATTGTAATTGTTCTTTTGCCTTTTGCGATGAGGCAATTAAAGTAGCTGGGTCACCAGCTCTTCTTTCGGTAATTACTGCAGGAATTTCTTTTTCCGTAATAGTTCGACATACCTCAATTACTTGTTTCACAGAAAAACCTGTTCCATTACCGAGATTATAGATTCCGCTTTCATTTGTTTCTTCTAATTTTTTCAAAGCAAGATAGTGTGCTTGTGCTAAATCCATGACATGAATATAGTCTCTAACACAGCTACCATCTTCAGTTTGATAATCATCACCAAATATCTTAATGTTTTCACGTTGACCTAATGCGACTTGCAAAATGATTGGGATGAGATGAGACTCAGGGGTGTGATCCTCCCCAATCCTTCCTAATGGATCAGCCCCAGCTGCATTAAAATAACGCAAACATACTGATTTTAATCCATAAGCTTCATCAGCCCACTTCAACATTTTTTCAATTGCAAGCTTTGTTTCCCCATAAGGATTTGTTGGGATTGTCGGGTCACTTTCCAAAATAGGTATTGATTTAGGCTCCCCGTACGTGGCTGCAGTGGAAGAGAATACGATTTTTTTCACACCATGTTCAACCATTTTTTTAACAAGTGTGTACGAACCGATCACATTATTATCATAATACTCTAGCGGTTGTTCTACACTCTCACCAACTAAGGAATTAGCAGCAAAGTGGATTACGCTTGAAATATGATGAGCTCTGAAAATTTCATCAAGTACGTCCTCATTTCGTAAATCACTTCTATACAACTTCGTACCAAGCACAGCTTCCTCGTGCCCTTTTTCTAAGTTGTCTAAGATGATAACTTCCTCACCTTTTTCTTGTAAATAAAGTGCCGTATGACTGCCAATGTATCCAGCTCCACCAGTAACTAAAATCGCCAAGAAAATTACCTCCTACAATTAAGTTCAAATTTTGAATTACTCATCAAACTTAATTAATTAATTTAATTAAGTTTATCTTATCACACCGATAAGATTTTTTCTTCACCTTTTTTAATTTTTAGGGTAAATAGGCAAATCTTTTTTCATAATAGTATTTAGATGGAAATTCCTTTTTCGTTCACTACATTTCAATTCGTAATAGTGGCATAATACGTACATTGCGAGTAATTATTGTAACTATTACTGGAGGTACCTACTAAGAATGAAAATCGGATATGCATGTATTAATTTGTCTCTTCCCTCTAAATTTAAGACGTGTAGATTAAAAACTATTGAGACAGAAGGTTTACAGAAAGTGAAAGAACTCACCTTACATAATTTTAGGGAAGTACGTAGAGTTCTTGAATGGAATAGTAAACACAATATTTCCTTTTACCGGTTAAGCAGCGATTTAGTTCCTTTTGCAACTCATGACATAATGACTTGGGAATGGGATAAAGATCCAGATGTTCTAGACATCACAGAACAAATTAGAAGCATTTGCATCCAACAAAAAATGCGGTTATCCATGCATCCTGGACAATATAGCATTCTAAATGCAAAGAATCCTGATATTGTCAGAAAAGCCATTTGGGATTTAGAGTATCATAATAAAATTTTAAATCTTGTAAATGGAACTGATATGATCATTCATGTTGGAGGCGCTTATGGAAACAAAGAAGAAGCAAAGAAGAGGTTCATTCATATATATAACGGTCTATCAAGCGATAGTAAGTCCACATTGCGTTTAGAAAACGATGATAAAATTTTTTCTATTGCTGATGTGATCGACATCTTTAAGAAAACAGGAGTTCCAATTTGTTTTGATTTTCATCATCATAGGTGCAACCCCCCTACTGATTTAAACGTTGAAAAAGCTCTAGACATAGTTTTTCAATCATGGGAAAGTACTGGTCGTCCGAAAATGCATATCAGTTCAGGTAGAAATTCACTAACTGATCCTGCCCACCATGACTATATACTGGAAGATGATTTAATACAATTTAGTGAATTAATCGGGTCAAGACACATTGATCTAATGTTTGAATCAAAACGGAAAGACGAATCTGTTTTACGAATTTATAAGAAAACATCGGAAGGAGAGATTGATCTACATATTGAACAATAATTGAATATTAACTAATTAGTTTAAGAATTGAAATGTAGAAGGAGTGATGAAAGCCCCACTTCACGTTATACCATAGAAGAACCGAGGTCTTCCCTCAGTTCTTTTTCCTACAAGATAGATAGTTTAACTTGACACAAACTGATAATTACTCAATAATAATTGAACTTGCTCGGCTGGAATCGGTTTGCTAAACAAGTACCCTTGTCCTTCATGACAGTCTTGCTGTTTTAAATAAGACAGTTGTTTGCCTTGTTCAATGCCCTCCGCAATGAGGGTGAATTTTATATTTTTGCCCATATGGATAATTGTATTTACTATAATTTCTCCATCAATATCTAGCTCATCGATAAATGATTTATCTATTTTTAAAGTGTCAATCGGTAGCCGCTTTAAATAACTTAGTGAGGAATATCCTGTGCCAAAATCATCAATTGAAATTCTTACACCTAATTCCTTTAGTTCAAGTAGTTTTTTTAAGACTCGTCAATATTTAGAAGTGTGCCTTCCGTTATTTCTAATTCTAAATAGCAAGGCTCGAGCTTCGTTTCTTCCAACACTTCTTTTAAATCTTCCACAAAATGTTCTTCCCTAAATTGAACGGGTGAAACATTAACGGAAACTCTCTCTAAAGGTAATTGTAACTCCTTCTTGGTGGATTTGAGTGTAGCGCTCCATCTCAAGGTTTTGTTTAGGAGTACTAAAACAATAAGTACTTCCCCCCTGTTTTTTTGCATGATACATCGCATTATCCGCTTCTTTAATCTCCATATTTTCTTCAATTTGTTTGCGCCTTGTAATATCGTGACGGATTGAAATGTATTGGTCGGGGTTCTTTTTTCATTTAAAAATGGTACAATCGTTGTATCAACCCAATAATACGAACCATCTTTTGCTTTGTTTTTAAATTCCCCCCTCCACACTTCCCCTTTTTTCCAATGTTTTCCAAATATCATTGATAAACTTCTTACTATGGAAACCAGAATTAATTATGCGATGATCTTTCCCTATTAATTCTTCTCGACTATACTTAGAAATTTCACAAAACTTATTGTTTGCAAACTGAATGAAGCCTCTATGATCTGTAATTGCTACAATCGAAGATTCATTTAAAGCTAATTCAATATCCTTAAGCTTTTTTAATGCTTGATTAAGTTCGGACTTCAAATTCATCATATGCCCTCATTTCTCATTGCAAAGTTCTATTAATAATATAGCAATATGAGCAATTCAGATATGATGTATGTCACACTACGTTTTACAACTTCTATTTATTCTTTTTACTTCCATTCATTACATCCTCTTACACAAAAAGAAGGATGACTCAACAAAGGTAGGGTCATCCTTTAAACATATCTACACCTAAAAAAGGCGTTTTGTGCAATCCTTAGCTAATAGATCGATTTAAATTCCACTTATGCAAACTTTCAATTTTCATTTGGTGATCGGCAAAGAAAGAAATCCCTTTCGCCTCTTTTGTTGGAAAGATTCGTGCAGTCAATACTTTCTCGCCTTCATTTATAAACACTTCAACAGACGACTTATCGATAAAAATATGAAGGGATACGATATCCTCTATCGTAACCTCTGTTTTACGAACCCCACCTGGACCCTTACCTGATTTATCTCGGTTAAGGCTGACGATTCCTTCTTGTTTGTCAAAATGTAAAACAGTCTCTTGATCAGTTAGCTCATCCACTCTTAATTTCAAGCCAAACATTGTAGCATTTTGTACTTCCATTTTCACCTTTAATTCTAGGCAGTCTCCTTGCACATCATCTAGTGACTTCCCCCCGTCTACCATTACGTTGTCATAATAAACCTCTTTAAGTCGAAGCGCTTCTATTTCAGGAACTGGCAACGTATACAACCGATCCTCTTTCATTGTCACCAATCTTGGTATCGTCATCGCTCCAGAATATCCGAATTCCTGTGTAGGCATATCACTTTCCCACATATCCATCCAAGCAATTAAAATTCTTCGTCCTTTGTCATCTAGCATCGTTTGTGGCGCATAGAAATCAAACCCATGATCCAATGTATAATACGGTCCATATTGCAGTTGCCCTGTTTGATAATCCAACTGACCAATAACATAGCCTGCCTGATGAAGATTATGATAATCATTTCCTTCAGGCTTCACCCCTTGAGGAGACAAAACCAACACTTCACTTCCACTTAGCTCAAATAAATCTGGGCACTCCCACATAAATCCGAAATTCCCATCACCCTTTGCCATAACAGAAACGAATTCCCAATTGATTAAATCTCGAGAACGATACAATAATGCCTGACCCGTGTTGTTTTTTGTTTTCGAACCTAATACAACATAATATGTATTTTCGTGTTTCCATACTTTTGGATCACGGAAATGAAACGTATTTATATCTCCTTCTGGAGGTTCAGCTATAACAGGGTTCTCTTTTATTTTTTCAAAGTGTATTCCATCTTCACTGACTGCTAACGCCTGAACTTGCTTTAGGTCTTCATCTAACTTTCCTTCTATCCAGACATTCCCTGTATACATCAAATAAAGCTTTCCGTCTTTTTCGATAGCACTACCAGAAAAACAGCCGTCCTTGTCATAATCTTCGCTTGGTGCTAAAGCAATCGGCAAGTGTTCCCAGTTGATGAGATCTTTACTCTTGACATGTCCCCAGTGCATTGGACCCCATTTAGGATCATACGGATGATGTTGATAAAATAGATGGTACTCGCCTTTAAAAAATGAGAACCCATTTGGATCATTCATCCAATTCGCCTGTGGCATAACATGATAATGCAAGTTCCATTCATGATTCATAACACGTTCTTTTAATTTCGCTATTTCGTTATTTGCTTTTTCGATTTGCTCCTGATGATTGTGCATGTTTTCCTCCTATATTCTGAACTCTTATTGTTATTCCCACTCTAAAATATTTCAGTATAAATGTATTTACATAATAAATAGAAGCTCATTAATTTAAACAACAATTAATGAGCTTATTTGACTGTCTATAGTGTCGTCTCAATTTCCAAACCGAAATGGTCAGAAACAACTGGCTTGTTTACGCCATTAAAGATCACATTAGATTTTTTTACACCAATGTTTTCATTGATAAAGATATAATCAATTCTCAAATCTTGTTTATTCTTATCCCAACCAGCAATCTTTCCTTCTACTGTTGTCCCTATATCTTTTTCTTCAGCTAACTGATACGTATCAATAAGACTTTTGCTAAGTAAATAGTCATAGCCTTCTTCTTTTATGTTAGCATCATTATTAAAGTCTCCCATCAAGAAGAACCTTTCATCTTTTTGGACATATGAATATAGGGCATCTACTTGTTTAGTATAAGATTCTTCTTCATCATTCCACCATCCAAGATGGCAAGAATAAAAAGAGATTGGCTTATCATTGTAATTGATCGTCACACCAACAATTTTTCTCGTTTTCCAATTGGTTGGAGCTTCGGATTGAGTAATAAAGAAAGTGTGTTGTTTTTCAATCTTATGCTTTGTTAAAATCGCAAGGCCTTCTTCATATACTTCAAATCCAATGTGCGCAAAATCCCATACATACTCATAATCGTCTACACCAAGCGCTTTCAACTCATTTAGTAACACAAGAACATAATTATCACGCTTAACCTTACCATCAATAACTTCCTCATTTATTAATTGACTTACTTCTTGTAATGCAATCACATCATACGATTTTTCTTTGATCGTCTTTGCCAGACTTTTTATTTTATCTTGCTGATTTGTCTCCTGCCACGCATGACAATTTAACGTTAAAAGCTTCATGTACTTACGCCCCTATTCGGTCTTGAATATCTGATTTAATAATATCCGCTTTCGGTCCGTAGATAGCTTGAACTCCCTTACCCTTAACAATCAATCCTAATGCTCCATTTTTCTTCCACTCTTTTTCTGAAGCAACAGCATCTACATCTTTGATTGTCACACGAAGTCGCGTCATGCACGCATCAACTTCCTCAATGTTATCTCGGCCGCCTAATAGCGCAATAATCGAACTAGCAAGAGATTCGTCAGGCTGACTTGATCCAGATTTCCCAGCATTGTTCTCACTGCTTTCTTCAATATAATTACCTAAGCGTCCAGGAGTTGCAAATTTAAATTTCTTAATCATAAAGTTTGCAACTACGAAGTTTAAACCGAAGAACATGAGACAAGCTGCAAAGAAATAAACAAAGTCTAACCATAATCCTGCTCTAAAAATCATCGGAGTACGCGTTAATAGTTCCAACATCCCCATAGAGGAAAGGCGAATATCAACAAGATCAACAACTGCAAAAGCAAATCCCGTCATAATGGCATATACGACATAAAGAACAGGTGCAACAAACATAAACATAAATTCGATTGGTTCAGTTACTCCAGTTAAGAATACTGCCAACCCAGCAGAAAAGAACATAGATTTATATTTTGTTCGCTTATCAGGATCGACATTTCGGTACATTGCTATAGCAATACCCATTAACGCAGCACTAGAAAGAATCATTTGCCCTACTTTGAAACGTGCAGGTGTTACTTCAGTTAATAACTGGCTGTAACCCGCCACATCACCAGCAGCTCTCAAGTTGTTTAGATCAGCAATCCACGCAAACCATAGAGGCTCTTGCCCAGCAACCGTCTGTCCAGTATTCGCCCCCGTTAAAATTGTATATGTACCACCGAGGTTTGTAAAATTCATTGGAATCGTTAACATATGGTGCAAACCGAACGGAAGCAATAAGCGTTCTACCGCACCATAGATAAATGGTGCAAGAAACGGAGCAGTCTCTCTAGATGTGGCCACCCAGCGTCCAAAATCATTTAAGCTCCCTTGTATAACTGGCCAGATGAAAGAAAGAACTAAAGCCGTAACAACTGACCACAAAATAACGACAAATGGAACAAAACGTTTCCCATTAAAGAATGATAAAGCTTGTGGTAATTTATCATAATTATAAAATTTATTAAAAATAACGGCACCTAAGAAACCAGAAATAATACCGATAAATACACCCATATTTAATGCAGGGGCCCCGAGGACATCAGTGAAGAAGTCTTGAACCATTAATTCACTGCCAAAAAGAGAAGTAGCTGTCGCTTCAGGATCTTGCAACATACTGTTATTAACACCAAAAATAGCCCCTGTTACACGATTAATTAAAATAAAAGCAACTAAAGCAGCAAAAGCTCCTCCGGCACGCTCTTTTGCCCAAGATCCCCCAATAGCAACTGCAAATAATATATGCATATTACCAATGATTGCCCAACCAAGCTCTTCTAAGATGACAGCACCGGTTTGCACTAACGCTAAGTCTACTTCAAACATTGCGATCATCTTACCAAGAGAAATCATAATTCCTGCTGCTGGCATAACAGCCACTACTACGATTAAAGCCTTACCAAATTTCTGCCAAAAATCAAACGATGTGATTTTCATCCTATTTTCCTCCTATATTTAACGCTTTTCACCTTCTCGGCAATCGTTTGCACAGTATGGTAAAAAATTATTTTATTTTGTATACTCTTGCTTCATATGGTTTTAATACTAGCTCATCCATTTCTATTTCTGTGTTGACTTCGTAGTTACTAATAGATAACTCTACTGATGTCAGCTAAAGCTTATGTACTTATTTAAGTAGTTAATCAAACCCACTCATTGTCCCAAAATCCGACATGATTCCTTTATAATCACTTATGGCGTAACCGTTATCATCGTTAAGCGAACTATAGATCGGAGAAATCCAAATAACATCTATTCCAAGCGCTTTCAAGTAATCTAGTTTTGAAATAACTCCTTGTATATCACCAATCCTGTCGCCATTGGAATCCATAAAGCTACGCAGATAAATTTGATATGCTACTGCTTCTTTCCACCATGTTTGATTCATGTACGTTCCTCCTTATCTACTAATAAAATATCATAGAAACACGCTCAGCGCAATCGTTTGCATATTTTTTTGATATTTTTTGTCTAATTTTATATCACTAAATTTTTCAATATATTTTTTCCATCGCTGTTATAGCCCTGATTACTTAGTTTTTCATTACTCATTTAAATTCATATATCCCGTTTACTATACGCTTTTATCATGAATAAAAGAGGGTGTCGCAAAGGTTTTAAACCTTTGGCGACACCCTCTGACTGTACAAGTACGAAGTTTCAACTCCGCAAGACAATCGATTGCATGAAATTGCAATACATTACTTTATTTTATAAACTCTTGCTTCATATGGCTGTAACTGCATTTCATGAATTTTGTCTTCTGAAATCAATTCATAGTTACTAATAAGTAACTCAGTCGTTTTCCCTTTTAATTTAGATGGCAATACAAACTTGGCTTCCTCTGCAAAAAGATTCGTTATGACTAACACCACTTCGTCGTCTAATGTTCTCGTATAAGCATAAATTTTTTCATCTTCTTCCAATACAAGATCATAGCTTCCGTAAATAAGGACAGATAACTCTTTTCTAAGTTGAATAAGCTTCTTATAATAATGGTAAATCGAATGAGAATCTTCTATTGATTGTTCAACATTAATGTCAGTATAATTCGGGTTCATCTTTAACCATGGCGTTCCTGTCGTGAAACCGGCATTTTCTTCATCGTTCCACTGCATTGGTGTTCTCGAATTATCCCGCCCATTTTTCCAAATGATCTCCATGATTTCTTGATGAGATTTCCCCTCTGCTCTTTCATTGCGATACAAATTTTTAATTGCCACATCATTGTAATCATCTATTGAAGAAAATTTCACATTCGTCATGCCTATTTCTTGTCCTTGATAAATAAATGGTGTTCCTTGCATAAGAAAGTACATCGTAGCTAAGGCTTTGGCTGATTTGTCACGGTATTCCTCACTGTTTCCCCAAGTCGAAACCGAACGAGGCTGGTCATGGTTTTCTAGGAACAATGCGTTCCATCCCATCCCATCAAGACCCTTTTGCCATCTCGTAAACGTTTTTTTCAAGGCTGCAAGATCTAAGCCCCCACTTGTACTTTTCCCCCAAAGGTCTAAGTGCTCAAATTGGAAAATCATATTGAAACATCCTTCTTCTTCTCCAACCCATTCTTCCGCTTGGTCGACCTTTACTCCATTAGCTTCACCAACAGTCATAACATCATATTTATCAAACGTTTCACGCTTAAGCTCTTCAAGAAAAACATGAATCCCCGCTTGATTCATATGACCGTCAAGTGATGGTACATACTTCTTTTTCTTTGGATTCGGTAAATCAGGAAAATCAGCAACCTTTTTGATGTGAGAAATCGCATCAACACGGAATCCATCAATTCCTTTATCTAACCACCAATTAACCATTTCATATAAATCATTACGAACCTTTGGATTTTCCCAGTTTAAATCAGGTTGTTTGCGCGAAAATACGTGCATGAAATATTCTTTTGTTTTCTCATCATATTCCCAAGCAGAACCACCAAAGATCGATTCCCAGTTGTTCGGCTCTTTTCCTTTTTTCCCTGGATGCCAAATATAATAGTCTCGATACGAATTCTCTTTTGAAGAACGGGACTCAATAAACCAAGGATGCTCATCAGATGTATGATTAATCACAAGGTCTAAAATTAATTTCATGTCTCGATTGTGCACTTCCTCGAGTAGCTGATCAAAGTCAGCCATTGTTCCGAAATCCTCCATGATTCCTTTGTAATTACTTATATCATAACCGTTATCATCATTTGGTGAACTGAAGATCGGACAAATCCAAATAACATCGATTCCTAGATCTTTTAAGTAATCAAGTTTTGAAATCACTCCTGGAATATCACCAATTCCATCTCCATTTGAATCCATAAAACTACGTGGGTAAATTTGATACGCAACTGCTTCTTTCCACCATTTTTTTTTCATATTGTCTTCCCCCTTGTATATTTTTAAGATATCATAATTATTAACATTGTGCAATCGTTTGCATTAAATTAGTTTTATGAAAAAGAAGCCTCTTCGATAAGTAACTAAACTCCTCAAAGTTTATCCCAAGATATTTAATTCTAAACTAATAAGAGAAACCTCCAAAAAAAGATGCTCTTGAAAAAGGTTGGTTTTCACCTTTTTCAAGAGCATCTAAGCAACGAGCGGAACCATTGCCGCTTCCTCTAGGATCTCTTTAAGGTTGGTTTTAGATTTTTCAGTGCATCTCCAAAAATGGTGGTTTGTCCATGATACAAGGAGCCTAAATAACCCTATATAGCACTCTTATATTTGGTAAATTCTCGCTTCATGAGGTCGAAGTGCTGTTCTTTGAATCGACTCTTCTCCAGTTACATCTTCGTAGTTAGCGATAATAAGTTTTTTACCCGCAACATCAAGTCCCTTACCTAATGACAAAACCTGCTTCTCATCCGAGTGATTTAATATAACTAACCAAGTGATCCCTTCATAACTACGCGTATAAACATATAGGTTTTCATCTTTCTCAGAAAAATCCTTATAGTCCCCGTAAATCATCACAGGGTTTTCTTTCCGTATAGAAATCAGTTTTTTATAATAATAAAACACCGAATCTGGGTCAGCTAGTGCTTGTTTGACATTAATGTCTTTATAGTTTGGATTCACTTTAATCCAAGGTGTTCCTGTTGTAAAACCTGCTTGGTCTGTATCATCCCACTGAATGGGCGTACGGGAGTTGTCACGGCTTAACATTAATAAGCTTTCAAACACTTCTTGTGGATCGCTGCCTTTATCAACTTCTTCTTTGTACTTATTTCTCATCGCGATATCATTGTAATCATCAATTGAATCAAAATGAACACCAGTCATACCAATTTCTTCCCCTTGATAAACATACGGAATTCCTGGAAGTGTATGAATCATCGTCGCTAATAATTTTGCCGATTCTATTCGGTATTCTCCGTCATTTCCATAGCGAGTCACCTGACGAGTATGATCATGATTGTTCATAAACTGAGAGTTTGTCCCTTTCCCTTTTAATCCTTCATACCAGCGTGCTTGGATTTCCTTGAAGCGCGTCATATCCCATGTAGGCATATCATCGGCGACCTCAAAATGGAACAATGTATGTAGCTCTTTACGGTCTTCCCCAACATAAAGCAAACCATCTTCTGGTGTGACAAACGGGATCTCACCAACCGTCATAATGTCATAGTGCTGCAAGACTTCACGGTTCATCTCCTGTAAGTAATCATGAATTCCAGGGTTGTTACCTAAATAGTTGATATCGTTTGGGTTTTCTACACTTGGAAATCCTTCTACTTTGGCAAGTAGATTAATGACATCTAAACGAAAACCATCTATGCCTTTATCAAGCCAAAAACGCATCATTTTATAAATTTCTTGCCGAACTTGCGCGTTCTCCCAGTTTAAATCAGGTTGCTCAACAGCAAAAGAATGCATATAGTATTGACTAGTTCTTTCATCGTACTCCCAAACAGACGGAGCGAAATAAGAGCGCCAGTTATTTGGCTCTTTTTCATTTTTAGGGTCTTTCCAAATATAGTAATCACGTTTCGGGTTATCCTTAGAAGAGCTTGATTCCAAAAACCAAGGGTGCTGATTTGACGTATGATTCACAACAAGGTCCATAATCAACTTCATGCCTCGTTTATGAACTTCACTTAAAAGGCGTTCCCACGTTTCCATAGTTCCTGCTTTTCTCATAAGGCTGTTGTAATCTGAGATATCATAACCGTTATCAAAATCAGGTGATTCATAGCACGGATTTAGCCAAATAACATCAACACCCAGCTCCTCTATGTAATCAAGCTTCTCAATGACACCTTCTAAATCACCATAACCGTCTCCATTTGTATCAAAAAAACTCCGCCAATAAACTTGATATACAACTGCTTCTTTCCACCATGTTTTCATTTTTGATTTCCCTTCTACTTGTAATCGTTACGTTCTCTTGCAAAAATAACTGAAAAAAGGAGCCTGCATAAGCTCCTCTTCTATTTACATGATTCCCTCTTGATTAGCCTATGAGGAACAATTACCTTTCTTTCACCAAAATCAGGTTCAATAATTTTACTAATTAAACATCTCGTTGCTTCAAAGCCTAACTCATAAATATGAATATCGACCGTTGTCATAGTCGGTGACGATAGTTCTGATATCATTACATTATTAAAACTGACAATCGAGATGTCTTGCGGAACTTTTACATTCATATCCGCTAACATTCGTAACACTCCAAATGTCATAATATCATCAGCCACAATAAGAGCCGTAGGACGATCTTCAATCGACATCAGCTCAATAACTGCATCTTGTCCACCTTCCTTTACTTCCTCGTGGTGAACAACGTATTCTTGTCTAATTGGTATATGAGCGTTATTTAATGCTTGCTCATACCCTCTCATATGGTCAACCGTGACTACATAATCTAGGTTACCACCTATAAACCCTATTCTCTCGTGACCTAACAACATCAAATACTCTGTTACTGTTTTGGCCGCTTTGTAATTATCATTATTCACAAAAGTAACTTGATCTTCGTCGATATTATAAGGTCTACCAATCAACACGAACGGAAATTCTTGTTCAATTAAAAAAGGCATAACCTTATCATTTACTCTTGAATATAGGAGTACTATTCCATCCACACGTCCGCCATATACCATCTGCTTTACTTCTTCAAGAATTTCTTCTTCCGTTTGTCCAGTTGTTAAATAAAGACCATATCCCTCTTGATAAGCCTTTGTACTAATCCCACGAATAACTTCGGGGAAAAACGGGTTTTGAAACGCAATTTTAGCTGAGTTAGGCATAACGATCCCTAACGTACTCGTACTTTTATTTGCTAGACTTCTAGCATTAAAATTCGGATGGTATCCTAGCTCCTTCATCGCTTCTCTGACACGCTCTTTCGTTTTTTCACTGATACGCGAGCTATTCGCGATAACTCGAGATACCGTCGACGGTGCTACGTTAGCCCGTTTAGCGACATCTTTTATGGTGACCGCCATCGGTATTCAACTCCTGCCTCTTTTGTTTCTTTTTATTTTAGCGCTTACACACTATTTAGACAATCACTATCTTTTATCTTAGGTAACGAAGGGCCTGACCCCAGCTAGTTTACACAACAAAATGATACAGAGCAATTCTCATCTCCATCATAAATATTGTCAACTAAGGTCAGACCCTTGGTTTTAGTCACCCTCATCCTAGCTCATATCGTGAATCTAGGACGTTGTAACGATCCATAATAACAAGGCAGAGTATAAAAACAAGACACCAGCAAGCACTAATAAAATAATTGAAAGTACTTTAAACCTTTTAAACAAGAGAACCACCTACTTTGCTAACAGTTACCCTTTTTCAGCACCAGCCGTTAACCCTTCTACTATAAAGCGTTGGAATACAAAGAACAACACCATTAGTGGGACTGAAATGAGAACGGCTCCTGCTGCGAAAACAGTGAAGTTATTATTTGCTTGTCCTGATACTAAAGTAAACAAGCCTTGTGCCAACGTCCAGTTACTACTAGACCGTAATATAACTTCCGCCATGATAAAGTCCATACTTGCTCCAACGAAACTATTAAATGCAACAAATGCAATAATTGGTGTTGCTAGCGGCAGCATGACTTTAACAAAAATATCTGTATTTGACGCTCCATCAATGCGAGCAGCTTCCATTAAACTATTTGGAATCCCATCAAAGAATCCTTTAACAATCCACGTGTTAAAAGCAACACTCCCGGCAGCTAATACTAAAATATAACCAAGATGAGTATCCAAAAGACCGAAAGCTCCGAGCAACGTGTAGATTGCAATCATCCCCATAATCGTCGGGAACATTTGTAAAATGATGATCGCCATCAAACCTTGCTTCTTCCCTGCAAACTTAAACTTCGAAAAAGCGTACCCAGAGAAAACTCCGAAAGTCGTCGAAATGAGCATATTGGATACAGCAATGAACATCGTGTTTTTATACCACGTTAAATAATCATGTTCTGCAAATAAGGCTTTATAATGTCCCCAATTCCAATCAGCAGGACTTGGAAATACTTGAGATGAATGTAGAGATGAACCAGGGTTAACTGATCCAATAAATATAAAATAAACTGGAAACAAACAAATGATCACTAACGCAATTAAAATACTATATACAATAAAGTAATTTATTGCTCTTTTTCCTTTATGACTAAGCATGTTCTATCACGCCTCCCCTTTCATCGATTTTGTATTTCGCAAATTGAAATACGCAAATCCTGCAATGATAAGAAAGACCACTAAGGCAACAGCAGAGGCAATGGCATACTGTCCGTTATCTAATGTCATTTTGAATATCCATGATAATAAAATGTCCGTATGACCTGCGTAGTTATAATTAGCGTTCATTGGTCCGCCTTCTGTCATTAAATAAATAAATGTTAACTGGTTAAAGTTAAATGCGAAGGTAAAGACCATTAATGGGACAGCAGCTACCATAACAATTGGGAATGTGATGTTACGGAACTGTTGAACGATTGTTGCTCCATCTACTTCAGCAGCTTCATATAATTCTTTACTAATGGTCGTAAGTACCGCAGTAAACAATGCCATCCAAAACGGAAAACCTAACCACAGGTTTGTCATTAGTACGGCAACTTTCGCCCATGTAGGGTCTGATAACCACGGAATTGGATTCAATCCAACCGATCGCAGCATATCATTAATAACTCCAAATTGACCATTATACATATTTCGAAAAATGAGAATACTGACAAACCCAGGTACAGCCCAAGGGATAATGTAAATATTTCTCCAAAACTTTGTATATTTCACGACTTTTTGTGATAACACAACAGCGACAAAAAGTCCGGCAAATACCACGATTAGTGTAGATGATATAGCCCAGATAACCGTCCAAGAGAAAACACCAAGGAATGTCCCTCTCCAAGATTCCATCGTGAACAAACGAACAAATTGCTCAATTCCCACCCAATCAACTAAAGCCCTTGGCGGTAAATAGTTCGGGGAAGAAAAGTTCGTAAAAGCAATCAATGCAGTAAAAACCAGTGGAAATACCGTTAACAAGATCATACAAATAGCGGTAGGTGTGATCAAGATATAGGCATACCCGTTATCCCAGATATTACGAACCGATTCTTTGAAGTTCATAATTCTTTGCCCTTGCTCACGCATCTTTCCAACAAGGTAAGCATCACGAACACTTAAATAATAAAGACCTACGATCGCTATCAAAACGATCAGTAACATAAGCCCTTCAGCCATTAATAAGATTGAATGGTCACCGGGATCAACGATACGCCCTCTTTGTCTTACTTGAGGCGTTTCACCGAGTGTAATTAGCCCATGTAAACCACTCATAATTGGTTTAATAAAGAAAATTAAAATGATGAGCTCAAACAAGGACCAACTAATACCCTTCCAATATTGCTTGTTGTATAGTTGTCCAAGTCCCATAAAGAGAACAGACAGCAAAGCAGCTATTTTGCTGTGACTTTTACCTTTATGCGACTCTTGAGATTGTACATTCATAGACACATTTACTCCCCCTTCTACTTTCTATATAGTAAATAAATAGTGAATCAGTGAGGCAACTTAGGAGGATTTATCCGATAAACCACACTCACTGACCATCAAATTTATTCATCGAGTTTACTTACCTAATACTCAAAAAATAATTTTTTATTGCTGTTGCTCTTGTATAGCTGTTTCGATCGTGTTCACTGCTCGGTCTAACGCTTCTTGAATATCCACATCACGATTCCAAATTTCTGTAAATGCCGCTGCCATTGGATCCCACACAAGAGGCATTTCTGGAATGTTTGGCATTGGATGAGCATGTGTTGCTTGTTCCAAGAAACCAACTGCAATTTCATTACTTTGAATATCTTCATGCTCGACTAACGCTAAGCGTGGAGGCAAAGCACCAGTGATTTGATATGACTCCAACAAGTTTTCTTCGTTCGTAATAAATTGAGCTAATAATGAAGCTGCGTCTGGATATTCTGTATATGCGTTTACATAGAAACCACGGGTACCTGAGAAACTAGTTGGGTTTTCACCATTGTCAAGTACTGGCAGTGGTGCAACATTGAAGTTTACTCCTGCATCTTCATATCCACGGACAGCCCACGGACCGTTAATATCAAATGCTAAGTCCCCTCCTTCAAATAGTGCCGTTCTTACATCATAGGTGATATCTTCATTAGCCATCCCAGGAAGAATCTCATCACGGATTCGAACCAATATTTCTGTACCTTGTACAGAACCTTCATTATTTAGGCCAACATCATCTGGGTTTGTACCCTCATCACCGAAAACATACCCACCATACCCACCAAGGAATGCATACGTGAAGTAAAGGTTTTCAGGCTCCATCATAAACCCATATTGATTACCTTCTGTTACTTCTTTCGCTATTTCAAACAATTCGTCCATTGTCTCAGGAGCATCGTCTACTAAATCAGTGTTGTAGTAAAGAGCATACGTTTCAATACCAGATGGGTATCCGTAAAGTTCTCCATCAAATGATGTAGCAGTAATAGCCGCTTCCATAAACTCTTCTTCATATTGTTCTGGCCAGAAGTTTTCAAGAACCAATCCGGCAGAGATCGCACGGCCAATACGGTCATGTGTAGAAGCAAATACATCACCTGCTAATCCTTGAGGACCATCTGTCGCTAAACGCTCTGGCGCATCCTCTTGGTTTACTTCCTCTACTTGTACTGGTACACCATATTCTTCTTCAAATTTCTCAGCCATAAGCTCAGCCCACTGTAGCTGCTCATCTCCGTCACTCCATAGCAACAACTCCGCTCCTTCTTCAGGAACGACTTCGAAATCTACTGCTTCTTCACCAGCTCCGTCACCTTCACCAACTCCAGTTTCTTCTGGTGCTTCATCTGCTCCGCCACATGCTGCCAGTACTAATGACAACGATAATGATAATGTTACTAACTTTGTTTTATTGAACATATATTTGTTCCCCCTTTTATTTTTTTTAAAATACCCAACCCATTGCGACAGGCGTTAACTATGATCTCACCTCCTTATTAAAATGCTATTTTTATTACAGCTTTACACTATCATCTGCTAAATATTGTTCTCCGTTACATATCATTACCAATCTGAGAAGCTTTTTGCACGGTTTATAAAATAAAAACGTTCCTGCATAAGTTTGGTTAATGACAACATCCCCTAATGCAACCACATTGCACAAAACGAGCAACCGTTTGCATGTCAGTCGTAAAAAAAAGCACCTATCTTTTCATTTGTAGTGAAAACGGTTGCACTTGGATAACCTCATTATAGAGTGTCTATTCAATATTTACAAGGCTTATTCAAAAAAATATCATAGTTTTATTTTTAATTATATTTCTCTGTCCTACTAAATTTGTGTTTTTTGTGCAACCGATTGGCTTTTCATCGTATTGTTAGTATAGATCATGAGTTTTTTATTTTCCCTATGTCCTGCCTATTAATCTTTCAGTCATTTAGGCTTAGGGTTAATCGAGATTTGAATTGCTTATATCTTGCATGAATGGGTTCTGGGACAGTTAAAGTGAACGCGTTGGCGTGATCGATAATTACAACAGATGTCTACGTCCGAAAAACACGAGGAAAATAAAGTTTAGTATCATATTTTGGGTCCTAAATGATCTTTTTCTCACATATCAAACTGGTAACATATGTTACCAGTTTGATAAGCGTACAAAGTTTTTCAAAGTTCAAAAAGCTAACTCGCTATTCCTTTGAGTTAGCTTTTTCTCGATTTGTTTAGTTTATAAGCTTGGTTTTGTTGCTTTGATCAAAATCGACTCTCCCATAAATGAATCAACCTTCCCATCTTTTACTTGAATTCTAAATTTAGCTTGATGCTCTTTCGTTGATTGCACCATATCATTTGATAAAAGGGTTTTCTTCTCATCAGATAGATTCATCATTTTGCACCAAGTATCAAACTGAAAAAGCTTTTGAAATCGGTAAGACTCCTCGATTTCAAAACCAGTCACTTCTAACTTATGATACCACTCTGTTTTTTTCCATGCTCGGTGATGACTATGATCTCGATCTTTTTCAATTTTATTATAAAATTGATCAAAGTCATCTCTTTCTGGTGCAACATTATCTATTAATAATAGTGCTCCTTCGGCTTTGACGACTCGAAATGCTTCACGGACAAAAGCAGAGATATCAGGAAAGTGATGAGCTGCAATCCGGCAGGTAACAATGTCAAAAGTTTCATCATCAAACGAGAGCTGTTCCGCATCCCCTTGGACAAATGCAACATTTGAATTGCCATTCGACTCAATGAAACTCTTAGCCACCTCTAGAATTTCATTAGTCAAGTCGAGTGCCACAACCTCCCTAACTAAAGGTGCTAGTGCATTTGCTACATGCCCTCCTCCTGTTGCGATATCCAGGACGTATTCATTTCCTTTCAAGTTCGCTACTTCCATTAACTTTCGTAAATCATTACCATTTGCGTGCGTCTTACTAGTCATATAGTTACTCGCATTCTTTCCAAACTGGGCTTTCACATTAGCTTTCGTGTCTCGTTCCTTCATTATCATCACATCCTTAAGTCTCGTCATGAGAAAGCGATTATCTTATATTATACAGTACTCGTATTTAGTTTTACTTCGTTTCTCATAAAAGATACTACATAGTAGTCAATTCATCTCACACTATAAAAAAATCACTTTTATTCTATGTTTATGTTGATATTTGTTCGATATCTTTATATAATGTACACGTGTACATGAGAAAAAAGGAGGTGAATACAATAGCAAAGAGAAAAGATGTCGCGAAGCTAGCAGGTGTGTCCGAAGCAACCGTATCACGTGTTTTTAACAATGTTCCACCTCTTCGTGAAGAAACCAAACAAAAAGTCATGCAAGCTGCAAAACAATTAAACTATCATCCGAATGCGATTGCTCAAAGCTTTGCTAAAGGAAAAAGTCAAAATATTGGTGTCATCGTTCCCTATTTGCCTAAAGTTCATTTATTATCAACGTCTTATTTCTCAGAAATTTTAAGTGGAATTGGTGTAAAGCTAGGAGAAATGGATTACGGGTTACTCCTTCTGTTTCAATCATCAACTGAGCCAAAAGACTATGTACAACTATTTCACACACAAAAAGTTGATGGTTGTATTATCCTAGGTTCACAGGATAGCATTGAAGAAAGAGCAGCTCTAAATCAGCTTCAAGAGTTAGCCCTGCCATACTGCCTTGTTAATCAAACGTTTGAAGGTACATCTTTTCATTCAATTGATGCGATGCATTATGAAGGAAGTTCTCAAGCAGTATCTATTCTCCTTGAGAAAGGCTATAAGCGAATCGCTTTCTTAAATGGACCAAAATCATATTCAAATAGCTTAGAACGTCTATCAGGGTATGAAAGCGCTTTACAAGAAAAAGGTATTGAGCTGAATGACGATTGGATTTTTCAAGGGAATTACAGTCGCAAAAGCGGGTTTCAGGCAGCCGCCGACATCGGCCCTCTTATTCCACATCTTGATGCAATTTTCGCCTCTAATGACCGAATGGCAATTGGTCTCATGCAAGGGTTAAGTGAACAAGGTTTTCAAGCTGGTCGTGATTATGCACTAATTGGTTACGACGATTCTGATATCTGTAGTATGATTAGTCCCAAGCTCAGTTCCGTAAATGTGCCACTCTTTGAAATGGGACAGATCGCGGCTGAAACTGTATTAACGATGGTTGAGCGGGGAGTAACCGAACAAATTCAAGTTAGGCTTCCTGTGACAGTTATTGAAAGAGCATCTATTTAAATAAACTTTTTATAAAAGGAGATAAAGCGATGGAAACATTAAATATTGGTATGGTCGGTTATAAATTTATGGGAAAAGCTCACAGTCATGCCTATCGAGATCTCCCGATGTTTTTCCCAAAACATATTCATCCACAAATGAAAGTGATTTGTGGTCGTAATCCAGAAGGTATTGCTCAAGCAGCAGCGCAATTCGGCTGGGAGGAATACACGACTGATTGGAAAGAACTTTTAAAGCGAGATGATATTGACTTAATTGATATTAATGCACCTAGTGATGTACATAAGGAGATTGCCATTGAAGCCGCAAAGGCTGGAAAACATGTTTTTTGCGAAAAACCGTTAGCGCTTACATTAGAAGATTCTAGGGAGATGTTAGAGGCTGTTGAAGCGGCTGGTGTCAAACATATGGTTGGTTTTAACTATCGGTTTGCTCCTGCTGTCATGCTAGCAAAGAAGTTGATTGATGAAGGAAGATTAGGCGACATTTATCATTTTCGAGCATGGTTCTTACAAGATTGGATCATCGACCCAGACTTCCCTCTTGTTTGGCGACTTCAAAAAGAAATCGCTGGCTCAGGCTCGCATGGGGATTTAGGAGCCCACCTAATTGATATGGCCCACTATTTAATCGGTGATATGACAGACGTGATTGGAATGAGTGAGACATTTATTAAAGAACGACCATTGCCTTCAGAAATGACTGGATTATCTGCAACCGGTAACAAAAATGCTGAAAAAGGCCCTGTTACGGTTGATGATGCGACATTATTTTTAGCGCGGTTTGCAAATGGAGCTGTCGGTAGCTTTGAAGCTACTCGCTTTGCTACTGGTCATCGAAGTACGAACTCATTTGAAATTAACGGAAGTAAAGGAAGCGTAATTTTTGATTTTGAACGTATGAATGAATTGCAAGTATATTTTGTTGATGACAAGGAAGATGTACAAGGCTTCCGTCGAGTGGTGGCAACCGATGCTGCTCATGCGTATTCCGACGTTTGGTGGCCAGCTGGTCATACGATTGGTTATGAGCATACCTTTATTCATTCAGCCGTTGAACTTATGGAAGCATTCCGTGAAGATCGCCAGCCAGTTCCCAATTTCAAGGATGGTGTGAAGTGTCAGCAAGTATTAGAAGCTGTTGAACAATCAATTGAGCAAAGCAAGTGGATAAAAGTCTCTGACCTATAATACATGAAAAACTAATTACATAACGAATAGGAGTGTTTAATGATGAAAAAGAATGCATTAATCGTTTGGGGCGGTTGGGACGGACATGAACCGGAACAAGTAGCCAACATTTTTAAGGGAATCCTAGAGGAAGAAAACTTTATTGTAGAAGTATCAAACTCATTAGACTCTTATGCTGATGCTGAAAAACTGAAGTCTTTGGATTTAATTGTCCCACATTGGACAATGGGCCACATTGAAAAAAGCTATGTACAAAATATATCTTCAGCTATTATGAGTGGTGTTGGTCTTGCAGGTTGTCATGGCGGGATGTGTGATTCATTTAGAAACAATGTCGATTGGCAGTTTATGACAGGTGGAAACTGGGTCGCTCACCCTGGCAACGATGGTGTAGAATACATGGTTAACGTTAAACATTCATCTAGCCCACTACTTCAAGACATTCCTGACTTTAAAGTTGTCAGTGAACAATATTATCTTCATGTAGACCCTGCTGTTGAAGTATTGGCTACCACTCGTTTCCCTGTCATCGATGGGCCACATGCTGCTAACGGTGCTGTTGATATGCCAGTCGTTTGGACAAAACGCTGGGGATCTGGCCGCGTATTCTACAATTCATTAGGTCATGTTGCTAATATTGTTGCAATGCCCGAAGTTTCAAAAATTATGCGCCGTGGCTTCTTATGGGCTGCTGAAGGAAAAACTCTTTATGGAACAAAAGAAGTAAATACATTTGCAACATCAGGAAATGGATCTGGAACTGTGTACACAGGAATGGGAGACAGTCAATAATTTAGGGGGGATTATTATGAGTAAAGTAAAAGTCGGCATCATTGGCTGCGGAAATATCAGCACAATCTATTTAAAAAATTGTCGAGAATTCGAACCTATTGATTTAGTTGCATGTGCAGACCTAGATATTGAGCGCGCAAAAGATCAAGCTGAAAAATTTGGTATTAAAGCTTATAGCGTACAAGAATTACTCGAGGATCAAGAGATTGAATTAGTCATTAATTTAACGATTCCAAAGGCTCATGCACAAGTATGCATTCAAGCTCTCGAAGCAGGGAAACACGTCTATACAGAAAAACCATTAGCTGTAACTCGTGAAGAAGGACGTCAAATTTTAGAAGTGGCCGAAGCGAAAGGCCTACGAGTTGGTAGTGCTCCTGACACTTTCTTAGGTGGAGGGATTCAAACAGCGATTCACTTAATTGAAAAAGGAGAAATTGGGACACCGATTGGTGCTACAGCCTTTATGATGAGTCGTGGACACGAACATTGGCATCCAGACCCTGCCTTTTATTATGATGTTGGTGGTGGTCCAATGTTTGATATGGGTCCATATTATTTAACAGCTTTAATTGCTGCTTTAGGGCCGATTGATAGAATTTCTGGTTCTGCTCGGATTAGTTATCCTGAAAGGACCATTTCAAGTGAACCTAAAGCGGGTACGAAGATTCAAGTGAAAACGCCAACTCATATCTCTGGTGTTCTTGATTTTGCTTCGGGTGCCATAGGGACGATGATTACAAGCTTCGATGTTTTTGGCGGGTCCACTCTTCCTCGAATTGAGATTTATGGAAGTGAAGGAACGATACTCGTACCTGACCCTAACACATTTGGCGGTCCAGTCCAGATTCGAAAACGCGATGAAAAAGACTTTGTTGACATCTCATTAACTCACCAATATGATGAAAACAGTCGAGGAATTGGCGTAGCAGATATGGCTGAGGCCATTCAGCAAAATAGAATTCACAGAGCGAATGGTCAGATTGCTTTTCATGCATTAGAAGCAATGCACGGCTTTCATGATGCCTCTAGTAACGGAACATATTATCAAATGGAAAGTACATGTGAGAAGCCTGAACCACTGCCACTTAACTATCAATTCACATCTACTATCCTTAAATAGAAAAACTAGAAAAAGCAGCGATTCATCGCTGCTTTTTCCACATTTACGTTCTTGGTATTCCTGAAAATATCCGATCAAATGTTTGAATCGTATATGGCTCAGCGAGCATTTGGGGTATAACTGATTTAAATCGCAGAAAATGGTCTGTCTCTCTATGTCTCTTTTGATCTTGAGGTGTTTTGTATATTTCTACTAGTGTAAAACGTTTGTTATCTTCTTGATCTTGTAACACATCAAATGCAATAACCCCTTCTTCTTGGATGCTATGACTTGCATTCTCTTTAATCGCTTCTTTAAATGGAGTAATAAACTCCTCCTTTACGTGTATAGCTACATGAACCATATGCATTCTGATTCCCCCTTTTATTAAATAAAATTGGAAAGCCTCTCAACAATCGCTTTAATTGTAATGTATCGAATAAAACCAAAGGACCTAACCTCTACCGCTTTTGATCGCAATACTAATTGAGGCCAGACCCTGATGTTCATCCTATTTAACGTTCATTTTCTTCATAACTGAAATAATCAAAATCAGCATGCATGTTTTGACCACTTAAATCTTGTACACACATACCAATGAACGCGCCAGTAAAACCTTGTTCCATAAAGACACCGTCATCAATAACTTCAGCGTTTTCATCCGATAAAATGCTAGCATTAAGAATGGGACCGATCTTCATCCATTCATTCCCATCAGTTGAATAGAAAAATTGGAAATTTTCATCCGCAATTCTAGCTTTTAAATAAACTCGATCCAAGCCTTGAATGGATACTTCTTGTTCGAGCGGTTCATCATATCTGCCCCGATTGCTTGTCATGATCCCCAAACACTTTCCTAATTGTTCGTCATGGCTTACTCGCAAGTAAAAATAATTGCGGTTGTTATAATAATAGATTAACCCTGCCATTTGTTGGAATGTCTGTGGTTCAAATTCAACGACCGTTTCAACGTCAACGTTAAACCCTTGTTGACGACGCGCAAGTAAACTTTGTCTATGAACAGAGTTTAGTGATTCTCTACCATATAAACGTAAATAACCTGGTCTTTCTTGTAACGTTACCCAGTTTTCTTCAAAAGGCACACGCAATGAATTAAAATGAATATTTAATTCAGCACTATCAAACTCTTCTTTTGTTGGTTCATCGTCAAAAGGATATTCAGGTAAAGAAGGTCCTTCAACAATTTCTTTCGGAGAGTTTCCTCCTCCTGCTAATCGAATCCATCCATCTTCTGTCCACTCACATTTCTGTATGGCTGTTTCTCGTCCTAAATTACAGTGTAAGGACGGCTTTAGTTGACGACCACATAAATGAACCATATACCATTCACCATCTTGCGTTTCCACAAGACTTGCATGCCCAGCTTTCTGTAGGACTAATTCAGGTTTTTCATAAGACGTTAATATTGGATTGGTCGGGTCGACCTCATATGGACCGAATAATGATTTGGAACGAGCCATTGTTGCAGCATGCTTTAATCTCGTCCCTCCTTCTGCCGTTAGCAAATAATAATAGCCATCTTTTTTATAAATATGAGGGCCTTCTGTTAGACCGATTTCTGTCCCTTTAAAAATATTACGAATGGGACCTACTAATTTTTGTTCTTCTTCGGAATATTCTTGTATAAGTGTTCCCCCAAAGGAATTCTTCCCTTTTCGATGATCCCAAACCATATTTAATAACCATTTTTTCCCGTCATCATCATGGAATAGAGACGGATCAAATCCACTACTATTTAAATAAATTGGCTCTGACCAAGGTCCCATAATATCAGTTGCCGTTACTAGATAGTTGTGGGTGTCTTTAAATACAGTCTTATGACTCTTTACATCTGTATAAATGAGATAAAATGTTCCATCATGATAACTTAAACAAGGTGCCCATGCTCCACCTGAGTCAGGATTACCTAGCATATCGATTTGACTTTTTCTAGTTAACGGATGCGGTAACAATCTCCAATTCTTTAAATCTCTTGAATGATGGATCTGAACACCAGGAAACCATTCAAACGTTGAAGTTGCTATATAATAATCATCCTCGACTCGGATAATAGAAGGATCCGGATTAAATCCAGGTAAAATTGGATTTATTATTTCATACATTTCAAACACCTCCAAATAAATTTAAGTTACACTCCAGAATAAGATAAGAAACCACCATCAACCGGAATGGTAATGCCTGTAACAAAACCTGACATATTGTCATCAGCTAACCAAATGAGCGTACCTAGAAGATCTTCAGGCTTTCCAAACCTCTGCATTGGAGTATGAGTTAAGATTTTATGAGAGCGTTCTGTTAAAGAACCATCTTCATTCGTTAATAGTCGTCTATTTTGTTCTGTTAAGAAAAATCCAGGTGCAATTGAGTTTACTCTTATACCAACCTCTGCCATATGAACAGCCATCCATTGTGTAAAATTATCAATACCAGCTTTTGCTGCACTATAAGCGGGAACCTTCGTCATTGGAGAAGGTGCACTCATTGAAGACATATTAATAATCGTTTTTCCTTGTTTATTGATCATTTTCTTAGAAAAGACTTGGGTAGGAATAATAGTCCCAATTAAATTCAAATTAAATACAAATTGAAATCCTTCCGCAGTTAAATCAAAAAATGTTTTCAATTCCTTATTATCCAAATCTTCTAGTTTCAATGTTTCATTTGTTGTTGAACCATCTGGGTGATTTCCACCGGCACCATTAATTAAAATGTCACATTCACCAAGTTGTTCTGTAATAAGAGCTTCAGCCTTTTTCACACTTTCAACATCGAGTACATCACAAGAAACTGCTAGAGCCGTACCACCACTTTCACGAATATCCTGTTCAACAACCTTCCCTTTTTCCAATTGTCGATTCAATATGGCTACTTTTGCTCCTTGTCTGCCAAGTTCTCGTGCCATCGCCCCACATAAAACTCCGCTTCCTCCAGTAATAACCGCTACTTTCCCCTTCAAATTCTCATTTAGTGGTAACATTATACTTCCTCCTTTTTCATTCTTTCTAGTGAATCCCATATTCCCCATAAGTACATGATTCCAAGTCCACGGTCGTAAAGGCCATAGCCTGGTCTACACTTTTCATCCCAAATATGACGACCGTGATCAGGTCTTGCATATCCTGTGAAACCAATATCATGATAAGCTTTCATAATACTTAAGATGTCAACAGATCCATCCGACGACCGATGAGATGTTTCTATGAAATCTCCATTTTCATAAGTTTTTACATTTCTAATATGCGCAAAATGAATTCGGTCAGCAAACTCTCTTACCATTTCAGCAACATTATTATTTAGGTTTGCTCCTAGTGATCCACTACAAAGAGTCAACCCATTAGCCGGATGGTCAACAAGCTTTAGAAATCGCTCTATATTCTCTTTATTTATAATGATTCTTGGCAGACTGAAAACAGAAAATGGAGGATCATCTGGATGAATCGCCATTTTAATATTATTTTCCTCTGCAACTGGGATGATTTGCTCTAAAAAGTACTGTAAATTGTTCCATAGGTCTTCTTCAGTAACCTCTTGATATAGTTCAAATAGCTTTGTTAAATACTTCAATCTCTCAGGCTCCCAACCTGGCATCGTTTGAGTGAAGTTACTGGATATTTCCTTTACTAATTCCAATGGATCTATGTCTTTAATTTTTTCATTTTCAAAGAATAATGCTGTCGATCCATCTTCGAGTTCTTTGAATAAATCAGTCCGAGTCCAATCAAACACCGGCATAAAGTTGTAACAAATAACTTTAACACCAACTTGGCTTAACTTTTCAATTGTTCGTTTATAATTCTCAATATATTGATCTCTCGATGGTAAACCTAGCTTAATATCCTCGTGAATATTGACACTTTCTACAACGTCTATATTAAAACCATGGAGATCCGCTTGTTCCTTGACTTCCTCAATCCGGTCAAACGGCCACTCTTCTCCTACCGGGATATCATGAAGAGCCCAAACAATCCCTTCTACACCAGGAATTTGTTTCACATGTTCTAATGGGATTAAATCATTGCCCTCTCCAAACCAACGAAATACCATTCTCATTAGTCTACAACTCCTTTTCTTCTTCAAAGCCAAAAGCTAAATAGCTCTCTATATTTCTGTAACTAATGTCCTTCACTATATTTCCTAGTCGCTCAATATCCGCTGGGTATTCTCCATTTTCAACCCATTTCCCTATCACATTACAAAGAATTCTTCTGAAATACTCATGTCTAGTATAGGAAAGAAGACTTCTAGAATCCGTTAACATTCCAACAAAGTTTGATAATACACCTACGTTAGCTAATGTTTTGATTTGATCTTCCATTCCATCGCGTTGATCATTGAACCACCATGCAGTCCCAAACTGAACTTTTCCTGGCACTTCACTTTGAAAGTTTCCCGCGAGAGTTGCGACCATATAATTATCACGAGGATTCAAACAATATAAAACTGTCTTCGGTAAACTATCTGTTTTCTCCAATTCATCTAGTAATCTAGCAAGTTCCTGTGCATACGTAAAATCCGCCATTGAATCATAGCCAGTATTTGGTCCAAGCTTCTCAATCATTCTTGTATTCGTATTACGCAGACCTCCAATATGTAACTGCATGGCCCAACCCTTTTTAGCATAAAGCTGTCCTAAATAAATCATCACAGTCGTTTTATATTGAATGACTTCTTCACCACTAATTTGTTCATTTGCTAACGCTCGTTCAAAAATCGATTCCACTTCGGATCCCGTAAAGTCTTTATAAAAAGAGGAATCTAAGCCATGGTCGGATAAGCGACAACCTACTTCATGAAAATAATTCAGCCGTTCTTCTAAAGCGCTTTTAAAATCTGCCAAACAATTTATAGAAATTCCTGAAACTCGTTCGAGCTCTTTGATCCAATCAATAAATGTGTTCTTATCAATATTTAAGGCTCCATCAGGTCGGAAAGTCGGCAATACCTTCACGTCGAATGATTGATCTTCTTTTAATTGTTTATGATACTCTAATGAATCAACCGGATCATCTGTTGTACAAAGGGCCTTCACCTGAAACTGCTTAATAATTTCTTTTGCCGTTAATCGATCCGTTTGTAGTTCTTGATTACACTCTTCCCAAATCTTTTCAGCTGTTTCTGGAGTTAATACATCTTTAATTCCAAAACAACGCTGAAGTTCTAAATGGGTCCAGTGGTATAATGGGTTCCCGATGAGATTTGGAACTGTCTCAGCCCATTTTAGGAACTTTTCTTTATCACTTTTTTCACCTGTCACATACTCTTCAGGAACACCATTTGCTCGTAATGCTCTCCATTTATAATGATCATCGCCTAACCACACTTCTGTAAGAGAAGAAAACTGTTTGTTTTCAGCAATTTCTTTGGCTGATAGATGGCAATGATAATCAATAATTGGCATATCCTTGGCATAGGTATGATATAATTTTTTAGCAGTATCTGTTTCTAACAGAAAGTCTTTACTCATAAAAGCAAGCACGATATCCACCTCATTCATAAAATTCATTTCCCCCCTAAGACAACGCTTTCATTTTTGCAAATAAACAACCAGATAGTAGCTGGTCATTTGATCATTATTTAAAATATTTAGGAAAGGCTACTTTCAGTTCACCTTGATCATTGTTTACAAGTGTTAAATGATCTCGAATGACTGTTTTTGCTTTTATAGAATCTTGCTCTTTTATCGCTGCGATCATGTCTTCATGTTGCGTTAAAAGAATTTTCCAATTATGGTTTTCAGCTAGACTCAGCATTCGGACCCGGTTCAAATGAACATTCATTTGCTGAATAACGGTCCATATCCTCTTTCTCCCACAACCTTCAGAAATCGTCTCATGAAACTCTTCATCCAATTCAAAAAACTTTTTATAGTCGCCTACTTCAACACAACGCTTTTGAATATGTAAATTATATTCTAACTTTTGCATATGTTTTGGTGAAAACACTTCACATGCTAATCCAATGGCTGCTATTTCTAAATGTTCACGAATAAATCTAGCTTCCTCAACATGATCAAGATCAATAAGTGCTACAAAGGAACCTCTTTGTGGAAAAACTTCTAATAGTTCATCTTGCACTAGTTTCACGAAGGCTTCTCTAACAGGAGTTCGGCTTACTTGAAGCTTTTCTGAGATGTCTTTTTCCGAGATGTTTATACCTGGTTCAAGTTTTAATGAGATAATATTCTCTCTTAATACATGGTAGACATAATCGCGAGTAGAAGAGAACGAATTTCTCTCACCAAATTCCAATTTCACGTTGTTCCACCTCCTTACTTCTATACTACCATACAAGTATACTTGCATGGTAGTATAAAATGATTTTTCTGGATATTATTCGCTCACTTCCGGTACTCTTTTTATACGTGGGTCTGTAAAAATGTCGTATTCATCTCGACTCGTCGTAGAGAACTCCGACACGATGGCACCATCATCACCTGCCTGAAACCAATGAAGAGTATTAGGAGGAATGGTGAATTGTTCTCCGGGATTTAATTCGATTTCATTAAAAACCGTGTAATAGTTCTTGCTACTAGTAGGAACCGTTGCCTGTATTTTCTTAGTTTTTAGCCCTTCTACATAAAGATATACCTTTCCAAAACGGCAACGAAATGTTTCTGTTTTCCCTTGTAATTCTCCAATTTGTGGGTGCTTGTGCTCCGGACATGTTTGATTTGGGAATAATACTAATTCCTTTGCACAATAATAGTCGTTGTTAATATACGTTATAAGTTCAAGCCCTTGTATTTCCAGCTCATTTAAGCCAAAATCAGCAACTTCAATCATTTGTTGTTCTTCATTAGACAAAACGATCCCTGCTTGCTCAAAATAGGCTATTGTTTTTTCCTGTGCTCTTAAAAATACGTTCTTTGCTAGCATACATTCACTCCTTATCTACCACAAACAAGCATGAATTGAAAAATCAAGGGACTAAAACCTAATAGAATCAGACCCTTCTTGCTACAACCATTATCTTGCTATTTAGTTAAATCTGCTTGATCTACGTTAAACTCAATTAAGTTACGATCTGGATCCTTACAAAAGATTTGCGCAAATCCACTTTGACTATTAGGCTTTTCTACAATTTCAATTCCAATTCGCTTCAAGTAATTCAGTGTTTGATAATAATCCTTCACCCGAATGGCGAAATGACCGTCCTTTGATTCAATTGGTCCCTCATTTCTCAATGTATCAGACGTTGGATGCACAATTAAATGAAGTTGTTGATTACCTATTTGATACCAAGCACCTGGAAAATCAAAAACAGGTCGCTTAATTTCATGAAAACCAAGAATGTTACTGTAGAAGTGTTTTGCCTTTTCTAAATCTGTAACAGACAGACTCACATGATGAATTGATTCGATTGCAAACAAACCATCACCCCCAGATTAATTTAAACTAGCTTCAGTTTCTGCCGTTTCAACCTGAATTGCTTGCACTTGTGCTTTAATACATAATTCCGCTGCTTTAAATGCGTGCTCTTGAGTCATCGCGTTTTCTGTTCCATTTAAACAATCTAATATAAATTCACCGAAAAATGGGAATCCGACTTTTCCAGATAACTCAAAATGTTTTTCGCACTTTTGATTGACAAGATATAAATGATTAGAAGAAGCATCTCGACCAATATCAATATACTTGCGGATTTCGATGTATCCTTCTGTCCCTAAGATAATTGCACGTCCATCTCCCCACGTTCCAAGGCCATCAGGTGTAAGCCAGTCAACACGGAAATAAAATGTAGCTCCATTATCAGCAACAAGAGTTGCATCACCGAAATCTTCAAAATGCGGGTACTGTTTATAATGGTAGTTTGCTACTTTACTGTGCAAGACCTTGGCATCTTTTGCTCCTGTATAATGAAGGAATTGTTCAATTTGGTGGCTTCCAATATCACATAAAATTCCACCATAGCTTTCAGGGTCAAAGAACCATTCAGGTCTGCTTTCTGCATTGGCACGGTGAGGACCTGTTCCAATCACTTGAACGACTCGGCCAATGGCACCCTCCTCAATTAATTGTCCAGCAAATACTGCACTTTCTACATGTAAGCGCTCACTATAGTAGATACCCCATTTTAACCCAGTTTCAGCTGTTTTCTTTTTTGCTTTTTCAACTTGATCTAGCTTAGTAAAAGCAGGCTTATCAGCAAAATAATGTTTGCCATGATCCATTGCTCGTAGCCCTAACTCTCCACGTTTTGAAGGGATACAAGCAGACGCAACCAGTTTAATAGACGGATCGAGCAAAACCTCCTCTTCTGTAGTCGCAACTCTAACACCAGGAAACTTTTCGCAGAAGGTTTCAATTTTTTTCGGGTCTGGGTCATATACAGCTACTAAATCTCCTCCTGCTTCTAGTAATCCATTACACATCCCGTAAATATGTCCATGATCTAAGCCGATGGCAGCAAAAGGAAAGCTACCACTTTCAACAACCTTATTGTCTTTTCCTTTTGGTGCATAGTTCATTCCATCATTTTTATCCAATTGTCTTCACTCCTTTAATTCATAAAATTATAGATCGGCAGAATAGTTTCCACCTGTAGTAATCTTATTTTCTGTGAAGTTCTCAACACTGTTCGTCTTCTCATAGAAATGAGTCGCATGTTTCATGACACCTTCTCGTGTATAAAAAAGGCTTTCTTCATTTAATGGTAGTTTAACAGACTCCCCAAAACTAGAAGCTTGGTAAATCGCTGTAATAAGTTCTAACGTTTGACGACCTTGAATGCCGTCGACAAGTACTTCTTTTTTTCCTTCAATCGCGAGCATGACATCATTGATTTGTCCAGCATGACCCTCGTATTGAACTTCTGGTTGTTCATCATATACTTTTTGAATCTTTGATTCTAACTCTTGATCTAGTTCTGGAAAACCATTTTGTTTAGACTTTGAAGCTTTGAGCTTCCACGGTGCTGAAACACGTGCATGTTTTCCTTGGAAAATCAATTGTTGCTCTTCCCCATGATGGACGACTGAACTCGTTACTTGTGCTAGGCTTCCATTGTCATAACGACAAATAGCAATTGATAAATCTTCCACCTCGGCATTGTCATGTGAGGTATTGCTTGACACAGCTGTTACTTCAGAAGGCATCCCGTTCATCCACTGAAAAATATCAATATGGTGCACCGCGTGGTTCAACGTACATCCACCGCCTTCTTTTTCCCATGTTCCTCTCCACCATAGGTCATAGTAACTGTGACCTCTCCACCAAAATGAATCGACTTGTGTATGAACGATCGGACCCATTAACTTTGTATCAAGTACATGTTTCAACTTCATCATTGGAGTACGGAAACGATTTTGAGCGACGACTGATAATACTTTTTGATTTTTTCTCGCTGCTTCATTCATCGCATCACACTCTTCTAGTGAAGACGCCATTGGCTTTTCAACTAACACATTCTTCCCAGAATTGAGCAAGTCAATCGCAGTTTCGGCATGAGTGTATGGTGGTGTACAAACAGAAACAAGATCAATATCTGTTCGTTCTATTAAATCTTTGTAATTACTATAAACATTTACATTCAATTTATAATCCGCCGCTAATTTTTCTGCCTTCTCTGGGTAAATATCACATAAAGCTACAATTTCACATCGTTCTGAAAACTCTTGGTAAGCTTGAATATGTGATGGAGCAATCGCTCCCGCTCCAATAATGGCTACTTTTAACATTCTAATCCTCTCCTATTTCATAAAAGATAATTTTGTACGTTTAGTAAACGTGCAGATAGAAATTTAGAACTTACTTCTTTTCTTCCATATTGGGATAAATCATAATTTTAATACTTGTATCTTTTTGTGTTCTCGCCATTTCAACTGCTTCCTTAATGTCCTTTAACGCATAATTGTGAGTAATGACTTTTCTAATATCAATTGTTGATCGACTTAATGCTTGAATCGCTGCTGGATATGTATTGGCATATCGAAACACACCATATACATCAATTTCTGAATCAATTAAATTTGAAATATTAAGTGGGATATCATCAACAGTTGGTAGGCCAACTAGTACAATTCGTCCACCACGATTTACAACGTTAACTGTATCAGAAATAGCTCTTTGATTACCTGATGATTCTACGACCACATTTACACCTTGACCATCTGTTAATTCTGCGATTTTATCCTTAATTGAACCAGAAATCGGGTCGATTACGGCTGTTGCTCCCATTTCAAGCGCAAGCTCTCTGCGATATGGAACGACATCACTCGCATAAATTTCTGTTACCCCAAAAAGCTTTGCACTTTGAATGGCCAATAAGCCAATCGGTCCTAATCCTGATACAAATAGACGATCCGCTGGACTAACTTTCCCACGGATCATGGAATGAAAACCGACTGATAACGGTTCTAACAATGCACCTTCTTCATAACTCATTTCATCGGGGAGTTTAAAAAGAAAATCACTTCGGATCGTCACATACTCAGACCAAGCTCCGTCCACAGGTGGCGTAGCCATAAAGACGACATCTGGACATAAATTATAGCGACCCGATTTGCAATGATTACAACGCCCACATGTTACTCCTGGTTCAACCGCTACTCGATCTCCGACTGCAACATTCGTTACCAAATCTCCTACTTGAATGACCTCTCCTGCTAATTCATGACCTAAGATGAGAGGCTCCTTCACTTCGTACCGCCCAATTTTCCCATGCTCATAATAATGAACATCCGATCCACAAACTCCAATGCAATATACTTTTATTAAGGCCTCATCTTGATCTGGTTTTGGTACGGGCACCTTTTTAACTTCTATTGACAGTGGTTCATTTAAAACTGCTGCATCCATTAGTTGTTCTGACATTTAATTCACTCCTTCAATCTGAATTCCTAAAAAAATCTACCTATAGATAACGCTTTCACACCATGCATTAATCATATTAGTATGGTAGTGCGATGTAAATATCTAAATTTTACGAATGTAATTTAATTTCTAAATTTAATTCAATTGGTATTATCGTATTGCCTGCTGTATATACCCAGATATTTTTTAAAAAAGGCCTGATCAATGTGTAACCATGCTGATCAGGCCTTCCATATATGCTAATTTTTCTACTACACGTTTCTTATTCGTACTTATTGCTGAGTATCAGCATACAATCTTTCAAAATCTTCGCGGATATCATCGCCACCACGATCTCTCCAATTTTGAACTGCAGCTTCCCATCCAGCTTCATCAATTGCGCCTGTAACAAACCTGTATTTCGCATCATTGATTAATTGCTCAATATCCGCACCTAAGGTGTTGTATACTTCAGAAACTAATGACATTGCAGGGTCTGCAACTACCAAGTCATCATTCTCAATTTCAATCTCTGCCACTCTTTGACCTAATTCTGAAAGGTCACCAGGTGTCGCTACTGGCTCTAAAGGAGCTGTAGTTAATGGGAATTTGTAACCAAAACCTACATCTTTCATGTACTTGTCGTAATCTAAAGTTTGAGCTTTTCCATCAACGATTTCATAATGCTCGCCTTCAATCCCCCATTGCAAGAGATCAGCCATTTCTGGTTCTGACAATTGATCAAAGAATGTAAGTAATTGAAGCAATTCTTCTTCCGTTTCTACGGTAGCTTTCGGGAACATCAAAATACCATTCGAACCGAATTGACTTTCTAAACGTCTTTCACCAGTTGGTCCTACTAAAGCATTAAACACTCCTACTTCTGCATCAGGGAAATTCCCTTTTAATCTGCTCTCAATTGATAATACGTTGTTTGTTGATGCTGAATGGAACCCAGAAATCCCATTTTCAAAATCAGCTTCACGAGTTTCGCGGTCAGGAGCTACGATATCTCTATTTACGACGCCTTCTTCATATAGCTGACGTGAATATTTTAATGCTTCAAAATATTCTTCTGTTTCGTGTTCAGCGATAAACTTACCATCAACAACATCCCATTCGTGTGGAGCTCCAAATCCAACTCCAAAATCGAATCCAAAATCACCAGGAAGGGCAACACTAGTGATACCACGTGTATCATCTGCACCAGATTGGTTTGGATCATCATTTGTGAACGCTCTCAAAACTTCTAAATATTCTTCATGATTCGTTGGTACTTCTAAACCTAAATTATCCAACCAATCTTGTCTGTACATTGTAACAAATCTTGACAATGGACGATATCTTGGAAGACCGTATAATTCTCCCTCAATTTTCACGTTATCATAAACAACTTCATTCATTGATGATAGATTCGGAAATTGCTCGAGGTATTGACCGATTTCCCAGAAAACACCATCTTTCATTGCGCTAATTAAATATGGTTGTTTAGGTGCTCCACAACTTGCAACTACATCCGGTAGGTCACCAGAAGCGATAAGAACTGGTAATCTTTCACAGAAATTCGCACTTACCATATGCGTAATGTCTAACTTTGAATTCGTATACTCTTCAATTGCTAACTGAATGTCATTCCCAGCTTGCGGTACTTCTGTTCCATCAAAGTTTAATGCCATTTTAATCTCAACAGGCTCATTTGATGTTGTTTCTTCTCCTGATGATGAATCAGGTTGAACCTCTTCTGATGTTGTATCTTCGTTCCCACCACATGCAGCTAACATTGTTGCAGTCATAGCGGATACTAACATAAGTTTCCATTTTTTCACAATAAATCCCCCCAAAAATATATGATATTTATAAAATGATAACCTCAGCTTCTAAATTTAGATTAAGAGATCATCCTTTTACTGAGCCTAGTAGCATTCCTTTTGCAAAATGCTTTTGAATAAATGGGTAGACAATTAATATTGGAATGATCGACACAATAACAACAGCCATTTTTAGACCCTGACCAAAAACAGATGAATCAGCATCCATTGCACTTTCATCACCAATATTCCCTGTAGATAAAATAACGATTTGCCGCAAAATTACTTGGACTGGCCATTTTTCTGGTGAATTTAAATACATGACAGCCCCAAAATATTGATTCCAAATTCCGACAGCATAAAAGAGTGAAATAGCAGCAATTACAGGTAGCGATAAAGGCAAAACAATTTTAATCAAAACGATAATATCATGCGCACCATCGATCTTCGCTGATTCAATCAATTCATTCGGTATATTGGAAAAGAAACTTCGCATTACGATTAGATAAAAAGCACTTACCAAGTTTGGAAGCATTAATGCCCAATACGTGTCAATCATATGAAGATTTTTAACAACGATATAGGTTGGGATCATTCCTCCATTAAAGAGCATGGTGAAAATAATCGCGAGCATGATCCACTTTCGCCCAGGGATTTCTTTGTACGATAATGAGTACGCGATTAATGCTGTGACAACAACACTCATAAATGTCCCTAGAATAGTAATGTAGGCAGAGACTCCTAAACTTCTAATAAACGTTTGAGTAGTAAAGATATATTTGTAAGCATCGAGTGTAAAGCCCGATGGCCATACTGAGTTGCTTGTTGAAAACGAACTAATGAAAACATAGATAAATGGTATAATACACAATAATGAGAATATAATTAGAAATATATAATTGGAAGCATCAAATATTTTTTCTCCAAGGGTTGGTTTTTGTACCAATGATCCCACCTCCTAGTAAAGTCCTTCTTCACCGAATTTTTTCGCAATCCAGTTAGCACCCATTACTAAAACTAATCCAACTGCTGCTTTAAATAATCCAACTGCTGCACTGTAACTAAATTGACCTTGCACCAAACCGGTTCGATAAACGTACGTATCAAAAACTTCACCGACTTCTCGGTTTAATGAGTTAACCATTAAGAAGATTTGCTCAAATCCTAGGTCTAAGAAGTTACCTAAACGCAAGATTAATAGGATAACGATAATATTTCTTATCGACGGCAACGTAATATGCCAAATTAATCTGAAGCGATTCGCCCCATCTAACCTTGCAGCTTCATATAGTTGTGTATTAACACCAGCTAAGGCTGCCAAGAAAATAATCGTCCCCCACCCAGCGTCTTTCCAAACCATTTGCATCACGATAAGTGGCCGGAACCAATCAGGACTCGTTAGGAAGTCAACTGGATTGCTCCTAAACTGGCTTAACATTTCGGTTACGACCCCACCCTCGACAGATAGAAGGATGTGTGTAATCCCGACAATAACTACCCAAGATAAGAAATATGGTATATATACTATCGTCTGAACACTCTTTTTAAACCATTCTTTTCTTATCTCATTTAGCATAATGGCCATTAAAATCGTCAAAGGAAAGAAGATAACTAAATCATATAAAGCTAGTAATAACGTATTTCTAAATAACATCCAAAAATCAGGTAATGAGAAAAACCGTTCAAAATGGGCGAAACCTACCCATTCACTTTGCATAATTCCTAAATGCGGGCGATAATTTTTAAATGCCATGATCAATCCCCACATTGGCATATACTTAAAAACAAAGAAGTAAAGCAACCCAGGAATCATAAAAACATAAAGCCAACGAAATTTCCAAAAATGGCTAAAACGAGTACCAGATTTCGGGGTGAAATTGAGCGTTTTTTTGAGCTCTGTCACTGTATTTGCGTCCATTTTTAACACACCTTTCCTTCAGCAATTTCTATATCTACACAGAAAGCGGTTACACTTTTTGCGTGGATTTACAACTCCATTAGAAGTACAATAATATTGATTTGGGTAATTAAAATGGATTTATTAGGTACTTTATATTAATAACATAAAAAGATTACAAGCGGTCCGTAAGCGGTTACATTATAAATATTAAAAATACCAAAATCCTTTTATTAGTATAATTTAATTTTATAAAAGTTTTTTCGTGAATTCCTTACTTTCATCTTAGCAATAGACCTCAATTCGATCTATGTACCTTTCTGTAGTACTTTTACCCAAATGAAGACCTTTTTAGTGTTTTCGAATTTGAAAATCGATCGTTTTCGACACTTTCACCTTATTTTTGTCTCTTTTTGACATTGACCAAACGATATTGACTAGGAGTTAAACCTGACCACCTTTTAAATTGTCTACTGAAATGGGCAATGTCGTGATACCCCATAATATAGGCAATTTGTTCAATTGTATAATCCTTTTCTGTAAGCAAGACCTTAGATTCATTTAGTTTTTTAAATGATAAATATTGACGCGGCGACATGTTATAAACCTTTTTAAATACTTTGTTACAATAGGAAGTGCTAAAATTCAATTCATCAGCAATCTTTTCAATTCCTCCAATTCCTTCCATATCTTCAATGCTTCGCTTTACCAACAATTCAATCTTTTCAGCAATTCGATAAGCGATTTTAACCGTTCGTTCATTTCCTGGCTCTACGTCTCCAGTCTGCTCAGTCATCCCTTCAATCAAAACCGCTAATAACTCAAACATGATCGCGTGAACTTGCATTTTCTCTTTAAGATTCAATCCTGAAGCTTTACATACATGAATCAAACGATCTAAATATGGTCGTATCAAAAGGGCTAATTTTGAACCCGAATGGAAGTAAACTTCATTTGAATTTTTTAAGTATGGAAGAAACAACTTATCATCAATATCAAAATGCAGACAGAAATATGTAAATCCATTTCCTGCTCCACTTCGACTTGAATGACTATCACCAGGTCGAGCTATGATAATATCGCCAGATTGCTGATCATATGGTTTACCCTTCACTTTAAAAACTTGATGACCATCTAGAACTAAGTTAATCTCGTATTTTGGATGTTCATGCTCTGGATAGTTCCACGTATTTTTTACCGTACGGAGATGCATGCCATATAATTCAAAGCCAGTTTTAATATTTGGATAAATGAATTCTTCTAAGCTGTACTGAGTAGTCAATTGATGATTATCAAATAGCTTTCGATCCAAAAAAGTGAACTCCATCTTCACCCCTCCCAATCTTTTTTGTTGCATTTATCCTTTCTTGTACTCATTATACATAATACTGAAAACTTAAAAAACTAATGAAAATATAGGTTAAACTTTAAAAACTATATATGTTTAGTGAAAGAGGCAATCTATTATCAGATGAGTTAGTAAGCGCTTCCAAAATAAGAGAACAAAAAAACAGAATGTCAGCATAAATGTCGACATTCTGTTTTTATTAAATTATTTATTATTGGGCTACTTCCTTCGCTTCTTCGACCTTTTGTTGTTTTGTTTCAAGTCTTTTAAAAGCAAAATAGGCAGATCCCATCGTTATAAACCCAAACGCACTAGCACCAAACACTGGAATCAAACCAGGGATGAACATGAACAAATAATAGATAACCGACAACGTTGCAATCATCATAATCGTCATTAATGGACTAAGGAATCCAATTAATATTGAATGTCTTAGATACTGAAGTACCTTTAAATCATAATGTACATAAACAGGAATTATATAGATGACCATTATTAGAAAAAAGAAACCTATAATGATCAAGCCAGCAGTTAGGATATATTGCAACATTCCACTCACTTGACTCAAAAATTGCAAATCAATATACAAAATATAACCAATCGCAAAAATAATAAGACCTAATAAATTCACTTTTATAAATTCTTTTTTATATGTTTTAAAAAAAAGCTTTGTAATATGAACGTCTTCCTCACCCATTAACCATTTCCGAATAACTGTAAACATAGCAACGGTTGCAGGCATAACACCAAAAATGACTAACCCTATTATTGAAAAGAATATCCATAGTATATTAATATAGGCCAACCTCATAACCCACTCACTAACTCGATAAAAGCCTCCCATAACTCCTTGGTTTGGCATATCTCCACCCCCAACAGTAACTTACTTGTGTAATCCTTTTCATTATACCATTAATTCTTATGATTTTAATAGTGTGTGAGTATATTATCCGGTTTCCAAATATAGAAAAAAAGAGGATAACTCTTATTAGTACTGCGCCCTTCTTGAACGTAACAACAATAAATATTGTCTGTTACAGTATAATCCGGCAACATGATACTAGTTTTTGAGTCATCCCATTAAATATAAGAATTATTTTTAGTTAATTAATAGATTGTTCTATTTTTTTCATCATTAATGCCAGACTTGCGGAAGAAGTAAGTATTAATGATGTCACGCCATTGCTTCGCATTTTCAATCTGGACTTCAAGTCGATTTGCAACATTATCATACCGTTCTTCATCAATCTTTCCTTTTAGCTTGCTCCAACGTTCATTTAAGCCAATCGCTTGCTCAACACCTTCGAAATGAGTGTTGTAAATGTGCTGGATGACCGTCACACCAGACTTTAGTTTGTGCGTATACGGTACATGATGGAAGAATAATAACAACTCATCTGGACAAGAATCAAGTGACTCATACATATCCGCATTTTCTTTAAAATACTGTGCTGTATATCCAGTTCCACTTTTCACTGTACGATCAACACCGATTCCTTGCCAATCGGCAAAATGGTACGTTCCCCAAACTGAATATTCATATCCATCCACATTTGGTCCGTAATGATGGTTTGGGTTCACCATCCAACCAACACCAAGTGGAGATGTATAATTTTCGTAAATCGGCCAAGAATCATGGAGCATTGTTGTTATTTGCTCAACAACTTCAGGATCGTTACCAAATGTTGCTCGTACCCATTCGCCTGTAATCTCTTCAGTCGAAAGGTCCGGATTCCAAATTAGACGCCCATAACCGTACAAGTTTGCTTGTGCAAGCTGGTGTCCCGTCCAGTTGTTATCGTTTCCAATATTCGATACAGCTGCTATACCACTCAGTTTATTTTCAAATGTCGATCCGTCTACAATCCTCTTAATCGGCGTCCCTTGTCCTTTAGCGAATGTATCAAACTCGAGAATTTCTTTCCACTGAGGAATTAAATAGCAAAGATGTCGTTGTTGTCCGGTATATTCCTGAGTCACTTGGAACTCTAGTATTTGATTCGTTTCAGTCAACGCACCAAATAAAGGAGAGTTTGCCTCACGAACTTGGAAATCCATTGGTCCATTTTTTATTTGTAAAATAACATTATCATGGAACTGACCATCTAATGGTTTAAAGTGATCATATGCAGCCCGGGCACGATCCGTCTTTCGATCACGCCAGTCTTGCATACAGTTGTATACAAAGCATCTCCAGATCACAACTCCACCAAATGGCTCTAATGCTTCAGCTAACATATTTGATCCATCTGCATGATTTCGATCATACGTAAATGGTCCTGGTCGATGTTCCGAGTCAGCCTTTACTACAAATCCACCAAAATCAGGAATGACACGGTACACGTCTTTCGCTTTTTCTTTCCACCACTGTCGAACATCTTCGTTAAGCGGATCGGCAGTTTTTAAATCACCTAATTGCATTGGGCTAGCATAGTTAATGCTTAAAAAAGTTTTAATTGCATAATTTCTAAAAATTTCTGCAACCTTCGCAACATCAGGGAGAAATTCATCTGTAATTAGTTTTGTTTCAACAGCATGTACATTAACATTATTAATCGATATAGCATTTATCCCTACTGAGGAAAGCAATCTTGCATAATCTTTAATCCGCTCTAGATTCGTTGTAAACTTATTGTTTTCAAAGAAAATAGATTCTCCAGCGTATCCTCGTTCAATGCTCCCGTCCATATTATCCCATTGATTAATCATTCTGTACTGATTTGCAGGATTCTCTTTAATATTCAGGTTATCTAGATTTGTTCTAGTTTGAATAAGTCTAAGAAAATGAAAGCTTGCATATAGAACGCCTTTATCAGTTTTACCAGTTAAAGAAATATAGGAACGATCATTGCTGTGAATGGTCTGAATGACATACCCATCTTCGTTCAATTCATCTAAAGACTCTACATTATTATCCTTAGATGTCGTTAAGAGAATTTGATAAGAAGACTCAACAGCATTTGCAAGAGTTGGTTCCTCATCTGTCATCTCACAAATTGCATTTACAAGCTCATTCTTTGCTGATTTCATTACCTCAGAATGATCTTTAACAACAATCGTACGTAACCACTTGTTATTCTCATTTAGCCAATTTGCACCAGTTATTTTTTTATACGTTAACCAGCCTTTATATGCCTCAGTTACATTGTTTTTATTACTCATTGTAATTCCTCCAGTCAAACATTAGAAATTATTGAAGTTCTACATAAATTTGTAATGCTAAATATTACTTTCAACGGTCGTCCTTTTGGTCGAAAATACTTTGCTCAATCCTTTTTTGAACAAAGTCATTCATCAATTGTTCGAATGATTGATAATCAAGTTTATTAAATTCAGCAACGTAAGCGTCCCAATTAGAATCAAATTGATCCGGCTCTGATAAAACCATTTGCGGAAACCATTGTCTTTGCAAATTTTGTTTATGATCTTGAAAAATGGCTGCAGCAGATCCTTGCTCAATATTCGCACTCCAAGCTGGGAACCACGGACGTTCTTCCGGCTTTGAAAACAGATCTGCAAATACATTAAGATCGTATGCATCTAACAAGACTTTATCTTTTTCTGAATAACTATTCATCGCAACCTCAGGCTGGCGACGCGGCTCCCAAGCATTTCCATCAGAAAACTTTCCATTTCCACGAGGCCAATTCCATTCAAATATTGAAAACCCAAAACGATCCCTGTATTGTTTCTGGGCTGTTAACGCTATTTGCCTCTTTGTACGATAGTAGCGCCCTTCATCATTAACCTTGTATGTTTCCCCCTCAATTCCCCAAGTTACTAATTTTTGATTTTCTTCTTTCATTAAATTATCAAAAAATTTAATAATTCGAACAGGATCTTTGGCACTTGTTGTTATTCCAATCCCACGATTGGCAATAAAAGAAGGTGGATCTAGATATTGGTCTTTAATCGTTTCATCAAATACGATCGGCAATGCCATATACTGTCGGTCATCATCAGCAGCTGCACTCAAACTGTTAAATGCCTGACCCACTTGCCAGCGATAATCGAAAAAACCAAGTACTCTACCAGACGTGATTTTCGCTAAATATTCATCATACGTTGCCACAAATGCTTCCTGATCAAATAAACCCTTGCTATTTACTTCATTAAGTTTGGCTAAATATTGCTTCGTAATGTCCTTATTTCCATATACCTCAGCTCTGTACGTACCCATATCTACAATAACATCGCCATCATTTGGATAGCCTGCTAAGTGTGCGGGGGGGTTAGAGATAGCGAAAAACCTCCAGTCATACGTCAAGGCTGTAAAACCAATAGTATCCTCGCCATTAATTTCTGGAAATTTCATTGCATACTGTTCAATTAAGTCAAAATATTGATCAAGTGTATTAATATTCGGATAGCCAAACTCTCGTAAAACCCCACGTTGGATCCAAAAGGCACCTTGATCAATGTCTGGGCTAGGGACATATCCTTGGTGGGTTGCTCCAAAAGGGATATAATAAATATTGCCGTCTTCGTGAGTCATCTGTTCAATATATGGCTCATAAACTTTCTTCAAATTTGGTGCGTGTTCATCAATGAGATCATTTAAAGGAATAAACGCTTCGGCTTTAACGAGCTTATCAATGGCAATGTCTGGACTTATCACATCTGGATATTGACCACTTGCAATCATAACCCCTATACTTGTATCAATGTCACCTTCAAGGTTATCTACTTTAAAGTTAACCCCAGTTTGCTCTTCTAGTATTTTTCCAATAGTCGTTAGGTTCGAGTGTGTACTTCTTCCAGATCTTGATGCATTAAAATACGTAAAGGTAACGGGTGACAACTCTTCATGTTGACTGTCTACCTTCTCATCCTCACGTTCATTCATATTACAGCCAACCGATAGCGAACAGACAAACACCAAAATTAAAATCAACTTATTTTTTCTCATGCATGATTGCTCCTTACAAGTGATAGCTGTAAGCACTTGTATGTAAGCACTTACATTATAGCTTTATTTTTTGTGCTTCGTGACCCCGAAAAGTATAGAACATACTTAGAAAACCTTAGACTCTTTTAGAAGGGAAAATAATTTGCACTTTTGTCCCTTGACCAACAGAACTTTTTATATCAAATGTAAACTGATTTCCATAATGGAGTTTAAGACGATAATATACATTCTTTACACCTATACTTTCGCCCATGTCTTCTTTCGTTTGTATAGAATCTACTAAGTTCTTCAGCCGCTCTTTATCCATTCCAACACCATCATCCGTAATAGTAAATCGCAATCCCTCACTTATTTTCTCAATTTTTATGTGCAGAAATCCATTTCCTTTTTTGGACTCAATCCCATGTATGCTTGCATTTTCTACAAAAGGAATAAGGGACATATTAGGAATCATAAAACCTTTCGCCTCTTCATCTACTTCAATCTCAAAAAGTAATTTATCTCCAAAACGATATTGTTGGATCTCTAAAAAGCATTGAATAATCTTCAGCTCTTCTTCGACGGTAACCCAGTCCTTCCCCCAAGTGATTGAATTCCGTAACAATTTAGCCATATTTTGTATGATTTTCGCTGTCTCACTTTCTTTTTTTAATAGGCTTCTCATTCGTATCGTCTCTAGTGAATTGAAGAGAAAATGAGGATTGATTTGACTTTGCAATGCACTAAGTTGAGCTTGCTTTCTTTTTAACTCTAAATCTTTCTTTTGTAAATTGGCTATATACACATCATTAATTAAATCGTTAATTTTTTGTGACATCCGATTAAACTCGCTTGTTAATTGTCCGATTTCATCCTTATATTCAACTCCATCGATTAGCTCAAAATTCTGGTTTTTCATGCGTTTCATATGACGTACTATACGTAACAACCGTGCATGAAGCGAACTTGAAATCCAAATAATGATGAATGACGGTACTAAAAAATTAATCGAAGCTAGATACAAAATAAACTTCCTAGAATTTTGTACTCCTTCTAAAATAGCATTCTCTGAAACAACACCAACAACTTTCCATCCATCTAGATAGTTTAAATCAAATTCTTGTTCAAATATGGTTGAGTCTTTGGAGGATGAATGAACGTCAGTAAAATAAGTTGAATGCTGCCTAGGTACTTCAGAATCTGTCGTATATTCAATCCGACCATGTTCACTTAACAAATAGATATTCCCTTGAAATGCAATATTGCCAAAAGCTTGTCTAATGATCTCTGTGTTCAAGTCGATTTTCACAAACTTTTCTCGGGTATTCGTTTGAAAGTAATTTAATTGTCTAATAACGCTAAATGTATCGATAGAAGCTGTTCTTCTTACGATTGGATGCGAATATTGCAATTGAGTAATATCTTGATACCAATGATTATTCTGGATATTTTCGGTAATTTCTTCGATACCACCTGCAAATAGCATTGAATGATTATCAGTATAAAATGTAATTGATTTAATAGCAGAGTAAACAGGACTATATTTGTTAAAATTCCGAAAAGTTGATTCATATTCTATGACATAGTCAGTAACTGTTTCGTACTCTGTTTCAAAAAAATCATGTAATGTATCGTCTGTATAAATAGTAGATGAAACACCAATAGCCTCATCAACTGTATTTGAAAAATCGTTTGCAATTTGTTCAAAAGCAAGTGTCAAATCCTGCATTTTTTGTTTCTTCACATTCCCTGTTGTCACATGATAAAAAATGATATTAGTAAGAAGAATAGGGATAAAAACAGATAAGAAATAAATAATCAACAGCTTATTCTTAAGATGGACGTTATTTAAGTTAAACTTCCTCATTGTATCTCCATCATTTCATTAAAGTTTGTGTTAAAGTGATTTTCGATAATCGGTTGGAGTCATATTCTCCATTTTTTCAAATTGAGTTACAAAATAATCTGCACTTCTAAATCCTACTTTTTCTGCAATCTCATAAACTCGTAAATTCGTTTGTCTAAGGAGTTTTTTTGATTCATTCACCCTGATTTGCAAAAGGAAATCTTTAAAGTAGACGCCGTATGTTTTTTTAAAAAGTTGCCCCATATAGACCGGATTCATAAAAAACGTATGAGCAATACTTTTTAAACTGATATTTTTATGATAATGCTGTTCAATATAATTTTTGATTTTATGGATATCGCTTTTCACGTTTTGCTTTCTTAATTTAAAAATGTAACCGGAAGCTTCTTCTACAAATTCAATTAATAATTCCTTTAATTGAAGCAAAGTTAAGGATGAGTTATTCAAGTTGAGTATTGGCTGTAATTTCGTAAGTTGTTGTTCATTTCCTTCCATACTCCTTATCGCTTTCATAACACCATGGACACACCTCTTTATAGTTGTTTGAATGGACTCAGGTGCAAATAATTTCTCTTGAAATTCCTCAAACATTAAATCAATCTTCTTCCTCATATTACTAGAATCATTTTCTTCAATCGCTTCCATTAAAGATATAAAAACTTCATCTGTAATCTCAGAATGGATAATGGTTTGATCTTTTACCATGTCATATATAATAGGCTCATTTTCCAATTGCGTATACCTATATTCCATCGTTTTTGTTGCTGTTTCAAACGAGGTATTTAGATCATTAATGTGTTCTACAGCTTGACCAACATATATAGAAACAACCTTATTTAACATGTGTTGTAATGTGGTTTGTAACTCATTTACAAAACCTGCAATGTGGTTCGCAAATTTTTCAAGATGCTGATCTGTCACAAATACTCCATACCGATTTAATTCATGGTCTCGAATCATAATGGACTTTTCATTTGATATTTCAAAAATTGCATCACTAATGTATTCTTTAATTACATCGACCTTTTTCAAGTCAGAATGATAAGTACTACATGTATTAACTTCAACAATAATATAATACATTCTTTTCACTCTTTCTAATTGAAAGAAATTCGATAGCTCTTTCTGATGTTCGGTTATATTTCCTGAAAGAACATCTTCGAACATGTTTGTTATAATCAATTTTTGATTATGCTCTTTGAGTTTTTTCTCTTCATGAAGTGTCGTAGATAGTTGTTTTAAAGTTGTCTCTAACTCTTCTTTTTCTAATGGCTTTAAAATAAAATCACAGACACCATAACGAACAGCTTTCTGAGCATACGAGAAATCATTATAACCGCTTAAAATAATGAATTTTGCAGATGATTTTTTTTCTTCAACTAGCTGCCGTATCAATTCCAACCCATCTAATACAGGCATTCGTATATCTGTGATAACTAAATCAGGTTTCGTATTATCTATAACTTCTAGTGCGTCTTCCCCATTATCTGCTTCTGCTGAAACTTGAAAACCGCAATCTTCCCAATCAATAAGTGAGATAACCCCTTTTCGAACGAAATGTTCATCATCTACTAATACTACTTTGTGCATCACTATTCCCTCCCTTTGTTGTATTTTGTAAAAAAACACCAAAGATTGTCGCGTTGATCTATGTTGCTATTATAATACTAATCTCCTAATTTGGAAACGGTATCATTTATTAGTTCTGACTTTGGCGGTTCAAAACTACATTATAGTTAGTAAGTTCAAGACCAAAAAAGAATGGAGTGTAAATAACAACCCCCATCCTTTCATTCAATCATTCCCAACACGTTTTACGAAAATTTCCTCTGGATCAAATAGTCAATTATATTAAGACCTCTATAAAATTTTTAGGGCCTTCACCGTAGAAGGTTTTTCAAAAAGTCTAATCGTTGCTTTGCATTTCCTTTGATAATAATGTCTACTCCGCTGTCTATCATTTTCTCAACCTGTTCCCCGTTTGTTGTTCTTAATGCAGTTTCAACACTTAAGTACCCCATATCATATGGATTTTGTGCCACTGATCCTGCTACTACTTCGTCTTCTATTAGCTCAATCATTTCAATAATGCCATCAGCTCCGGTAACTGGAATTGCTAGGTCATGCTCTTGTAGTACTTCAATAACATGCAAAGCTAATGTATCATTTGATGCAATAATCCCTTTAATATCAGAATGACCTTGTAGTACTTCTTTCGTTGCTTTTTTAACAGAACTTGAGTCATTTGATAAATCTAGCTTTTCTGCAGCGATATAAATTCCTACATCCTTTAACCTTTCTCTAGCCCCAGTTATGCGCCCACCTGAAACGGGACTGTTTGAATCTCCACCAATCATTGCGACTTTATCTCCAGGCTGAAGTTGCGAAGCAAGTAGTGCCCCCGCCTTCTTTCCTAGATCAATGTTATCCGTGCCAATATAGGATGTTTTATTTGGCCAAGGATGATCCGTATCAAGCAGCAATACCGGAATACCAATCGCAACAAATTCATCTAATATTGGGATAATGTAGTCTGGATAAGTTGGTGAAACAATTAAGACATCTAGGTCTTCTTGTAGAATTCCCATTAAAATTTCACCTTGCTCTTCAGCCGTTCCTTCAACTGGAGCTAGCACTTGACCATCCATACCAAAGTCTCGAAACCCCTTTTCAGCACCAGCTTTAACGATTTCCCAGTACTGTGAATTTAAATCTTTTAATACTACTGCCACTTTTGGCTTTTCCTCTGCAAACGATTTCGATATGTATCCTATTGCTACCGTCAGTGTAACAAGTATACTTAGCAAGATTAAGGATTTCTTCTTCATTATTCAACCTCTCCTCTCAGTTAAGATCGAAAACGAATGGAAAAAATCGTTCCTGTAGATCCTGTTTCTATATCTATTTCAGCACCATGACGTTCGGCTACACTATAACATATTGCTAATCCTAATCCAGTTCCCTCTTCTTTTGTTGTAAAGAATGGAGTCCCTATTTTATCTAATATTTCGGGGCTAATACCAGTTCCTTGATCAATAATCCCTAAGATGACCGCTTGATCTTTCTCATATGTTTTTATTGTAAGTACTCCACCAGGAGACATAGCATCCAGTCCATTTAACGCTATATTTAAAATAATTTGACGAATTTCCTTTTCATCAACAATGATATCAGGGCAATCTTCTAAATCAAGTATGATCTCTTTGCTAGACCGTAATGCCTCTGCATGTATTAATGGGAATAAAGTATTGACAATCGCATTTAAACTTTGTGTTCTTTTATCACTTACTTTATTTCTAGCTAAATTTAAAAATTCAGTAATAATTGAATTAGCTCTATCTAATTCTTCCAACATTAAATCAACAATCTCTAATGGTAATTCATCACGGTTACTCCTTGCAACTTGTAAGAATCCGTGAACCGTAGTCATTGGATTACGAATTTCATGTGCAATTCCAGCCGCCATTTCTCCTATTAAATTAAGGCGGTCTAGCCTTGACATTTCTTTTTCTAATAAAACTCTGTCAGTAATATCTGTCAATACTAATAAAACACATCTCTCAGGATGTATGTCAATCATCTCAACAGAAAATAATGCTGCCCTAATTTCCCCACTTTTTGTCTTATAGTTAATTTTCTTGTTACGGACCCTCTTGCTAAAATCAACATAATTATCATCAGACCCTTCGACACTGTGCAATAAATCGATCTGTTCCTTTTTTAATTCTTCTAAATGGTAACCTGTAAAACTGATCAAGCTTGCATTCACATCTATATAAGTTTCTTCTTCAAGAGAATAAATCGCCATTAGACAAGGGCTTGATTCAAATATTTTCCGAAATCGCTCCTGAGATGCAAAAAGGTCATCCGCCACCTTATTTCGTTCAACTATTTCTTTCTGTAATTTTTGGTTGGCCTTCAAAAGCTCACTTGTTCGCTCTTTAATCACATGTTCCAATTCTGTGTATTGTTGCTTTTTCACTTCTTCTATCTGCTTTCTCTCTGTGATATCACGAATTGTACAAACAAAGATTTGTTCTCCTTTAACTGACGCTTCTCCTATTTGGATATCACAAGGAAAGTAACTTTCATCTTTTCGTAAGGCCACCGACTCAATTACTTTTCCTTCAGCTTGCTCGATAAATGAAAAAAGAATATAAGGATTGTCTTTTTTTTCATTCCCATTCAAATCAAGAAAGAGTTTCGTGACCAATTTCCCAATTAATTCCTCAGCCCTATAGCCATACATTTTTTCTACTGCGGGGTTTACTGACAACATGTAACCTTGCCCATCAAATGTCACAATCGTATCCATGATTGTTTCACCAATTACTTTTGATAAAGCTTCAGTCCGTCGTAAATTTAATGTTGTTACGTCTAACCTTTGATTGATCTCTTCAAGTTCGATCGTTCGATTTACATCATTCTGAAAGAGCTCTTGTTCATGTTTTTGATGAATCTTTACAAACTGTTCCATCTTCTGTTTTAATGTTTCAGGCTCAAATGGCTTAAATATATAATCAATTGCCCCTACAGAATATCCTTTATGAACGTGCTCCATATCTTGACTTATGGCTGTAATAAAAATAATAGGAATATTTTTTGTTTTTTCCCTCATTTTAATAAGCTTGGCTGTTTCAAATCCATTTAGTCCAGGCATTTGTACATCTAATAGAATAACGGCAAAATCTTGTTTCAACATGTATTTCAATGCTTCTTTTCCAGAAGTTGCACTAACTAAATTATAGTTTGGTGATATCAATACAGCTTCCAATGCTAGAAGATTTTCGGGATGATCATCTACCATTAGAATATTTACTTTTCTCGTATCCGCTCTATTTATATTTACGGTAGAGTTTTTCTGTTGAATCGAACTCTTCATAACAGTTTCCATAACTAGTAAATCTAATCCCCTCTCTTTTACCAAGCCCAAGAAAGCCATTTACACGTAAACTTTCATACATGAGCTGATGGACCTTATTTTGCAAATTCTTATTAAAATAAATGAGAACATTTCGGCAAATAATTATATCAAACTCATTAAATGAATGGTCCATAACTAGATTATGTTGTGCAAACACTACATTTTCTTTCAAAAATGACTGAAAAACCACCTGTTCACCTAATGCTTTATAATATTCTGAAAAAGCAGTTTTTCCACCGGATTCGAAATAATTTTGAGTATAGCGCTGCATACCATCAATTGAAAAGATCCCTTGCTTAGCCTTTTCTAAATTATTCGAATCTATATCTGTAGCGTAAATTTTTGCGATATTATAGATCCCCTCTTCGTGTAAAAGAATGGCCATAGAATATACTTCTTCACCTGTGGAACTTCCCACGTGCCAAATTTTAATATCTTTTCGATCTTTTAACGCTGGAAAAACCTTTGTACGCAATGCTTTAAAAAATGGTGGATCTCGAAACATCTCGGTTACATTTATTGAAAAGTCGGAGAATAAATGTTGCATTACTACTGGGTCACGTAATATTTTTTCCTGTAAAGCAGAAATGCTTGTTAGTTTCTCTTTTCTAACTCGATGAAATACTCTTCTTTGTATGAAAGGAAAAGCATATTCTCTAAAATCATAACCATAATAGCGATAAATCGCTTCAAGTAACATTTCAAGTTCAATCTTTTCTACTTCTTGATTTTTGGTATGAATTGTATTAACCGTGATCACCTACTCCTTCTTCCTATACAGCCATACATGCATAAGTGAGAATAACTGATCTATGTCAATTGGCTTACTAATGTAATCGGTGGCTCCAGCCTCTAAGCATTCTTCACGATTATGTTTCATAGCTTTTGCCGTAACGGCAATAATAGGGATTGTTGCATACTTAGGTAATTTACGAATACTGCGCATTGCTTCAAACCCGTCCATATCAGGCATCATAATATCCATTAAAATTAACTCAGTATCTGGATTCGCATATAATTCCTCGATCGCTTCTCGTCCACTTTCTGCATAAATAACATTTGTATCATATTTTTCAAGTGCTGATGTTAGTGCAAATACGTTTCGGACATCATCATCAACGATAAGAATCTTCTTATCTTTTAACAAAGTCTTTCGATGTCCTTGAACACTGCTTTCTTCAATCATGTCCGTTATATTCATTTCTTCAAAGTCATCCTCTACACCCGCAGCAACTTCTTTTAAAGCAAAGGTCTCATTTGCTTTTCCAGTTTGATCATATGGCACATACAACGTAAAGGTACTTCCTTTTCCGATTTCACTTTCTACTTCAATATAACCACCTAGTAAATAAGCAATTTCTCTACTAATAGATAAACCGAGACCCGTACCACCATACTGACGACTTGTCGTTCCATCAGCTTGTTTAAATGCATCAAAAATTGTCCTTTGTTTCTCTTGCGCTATTCCTATTCCTGTATCTTTAACTGAAAATACTAGCAATGATTTCTTTTCTTTCTTATCTCCTCGTACTACTAACGTCACACTGCCGGTATCGGTGAACTTAAATGCATTTGAAAGTAGATTTTTAAGGATTTGTTGCAGCCGATGTTGATCTGTATAAAAGATTTCTGGCAAGTCAGGCTCAATTTCGACATTAAAGAGAACTTCTTTTTGACGAGCAACTGGAGAAAATTGACGTATCACAAACTGTTTTACTTTCTCAATCTCAACTTCTTTTTGGATAATCTCTAATTTCCCTGATTCAACTTTTGCCAAGTCTAATATATCATTAATTAAATGAAGCAAGTCATTGCCAGAAGAATATATAGTCCGTACATATTCTTCCTGTTTATCCGTAAGATTGCCTTCCCCATTTTCAGAGAGAATCTTCGCTAAAATTAATAAGCTATTTAGCGGTGTACGTAACTCATGCGACATATTAGCAAGAAACTCTGATTTGTATTGCGAACTTAGTTCTAATTGCTGTGCCTTTTCTTCAAGAGCCTCCCTCACTTTTTCTAGCTCTTGCTTCTTAGATTCAGAACTCTCATATTGCTCTTCTAGCTTTTCATTCGTACTTCTTAATTCCTCTTGTTGCACTTGTAACTCTTCGGATTGAGCTTGCAGCTCTTCTGTAAGAGCTTGAGACTCTTGAAGCAATTTATCAGCCTTCATGCGATTAGCTATACTATTCATAGTAATACCAATATTGCTAACAATTTCTTCAAGTAGCTTAACTTGAGAAGGATTAAATGTACTAATAGAAGCTATTTCAATAACAGCAAGGACCTCTGTCTCATATTGCACCGGCAAGATAATACTATTTTTGGGAGAAACGACCCCGATTCCAGAAAAAATCTGTATGTTTTCACTTGGGATTTGATCCATTAAGATAGTGCGTCTTTCTGCTGCGCATTGACCAATTAAACCTTCTCCGATACGAAAGCGATCATATTTATTGCTCTTATCCGAAAGTGCATAAGAAGCACGCTTTTTCAAATACAAATGTTCGCCTTCCACTTCTTTAATATAGAACACCCCCCAGCTTCCCCCTACCATCGGTACAAGTTTCAAGATTATTAAATCTGCCAGCATCTGAACATTTCTAAACTCAGGATACATCGTAGCAATTTCGGCGATTTTTGTTTTTAACCAACTATGTTCTTCAGCTTCTTCTTTTAACTTCTTTTCTAATCTACTTTGCTTCTCTAACGATTGGGCCATTTTGTTAAAAGCCTTAGCAATAGCACCAAATTCATCTTTTGTAGCAATAGCAATCCGAGGCAGCGGACCAATATTGCCGCTAGTTACACTTTGCATAACAGATGTCACATCATTGAGATTTTTTGTGATGCTTCTAATAATCCAATAGGTAACGGCAATGGCAAGGCTTAACCCCACGGCAAGATATATGTAAATCATTTTTACAGCCCAATTATAGGAATCTCTAGAGCGGAAAAGTTCGTTCTTTAATTCTTGTTCTTGTAGTCCATGTAGTAGTTCACCAATTTGCAGCATTCGCTGACGAGTTAGTTCTGCGTCTTCCCATAGCAACGGTTCTACATCTACTCCTCTATTAATCCTTTGAATAGTTAGAAGTTGTTGTGCCGTATCTTGATAAGAATCATGTAATGTATTAAATTTCGCAATCAGTTCTTGAGATTTTTCTTGTGCATCCATTTTTTCCAAAGATTCAATTGCTAGCTTCAAATTCAAATGCGATTGTTCCCAGCCATTCATCGATATAGAGATCGATTCCTCTGATTGCTCAGTAGTTATCTCTCTTAACTCCCTTCCAATATTAGCAGTCTCGAACTTTATATTGGAACTCATGTCTATTCGTTCATTTAATTCGTTTACAATGACATGCATTTTGACTGTTGATTGTTCGAGCATGTTTAGTAATACAATGACGATAATTGAAATCAATACAAGAATGGATCCTATGCTAGCATAAAGTTTAGTCTTAAATTTCATATTTTCACCACTTAACTTTTCTTTTTTCACCACATTTCGACACCCTAAATCATACAACATTAATAATTTTCTGAAAAATGCTTTTCGTAAAAGCATAAATTTTGTAGTTATTTGATTTATTATGGCGCATCTACTACTCACATTATAATACACTTTAGCTAAAATAAAATACATATCTAAAATATAGCTTTTGTTTTTATTCATTAAAAAAGCAATACATAGTCTCTTAATGTGGGGATAAGAGTCTATGTATTGCTTTATAAATTAATAAGGCTACAAACTTCATGAGTCTTGTTACATTACCCATGAATTGCTTTACTATTCGTTGTATCAACGCTCACTTTACGTTTTTCTACTCTATCAAAGTATTTATGAGCTAAACGACCTGCCACTGAAGCTAGAAATTGTTGAAAAACGATAGCAATTACGATTGGAAATGCAACTGCTGGGGGGAAAAAAGTGATCGCCAATGCTGAACCCACTCCTGAATTTCTCATCCCACTATTAAATGCTAGACTTATCGCTACGTCCTTCTCCCACCTAAACATTCTAGCAACTAACAACCCGATCACATAACCAAAACAAGCAATCATAAAAACTAGTAATCCTATCATGACAATTTTCACGTTTACTTGCTTAAAGTAAGGAGAAACTACTGCGCTATTGAGCAAAATAACAAGCAACATACAGATTTTTGAAAACGGAGCTAGAGTAGTGCCTAACTTTATTGATTTTTCTTTAATAACTTGATTCACACATAACCCGAGTAACGAAGGAACAACAACCATCCACAAAAGGCCTAACATTAACCCTGAAGCATCCATAGTCACCTTTGCCCCAAGTAATATGTTTAAAGTAAAAGGAACGAGAATAGGCGATAACATCGTATTACATAATACAATTGCAAGCGTAACAGCCGTATTTCCTTTAAAAATAGATACCCACATGAGCGTAATAACTCCCGTAGGAATCGAAAACGCCAACACTAATCCAGTAATTGTATACACATCACCATTAAAAAATGAAGTTCCAAGTCCAAAAGCAAGCAATGGAATGACTAGCTGTAAGATGAATAAACAAACAATAATTGGGAGCGGATGAGAAATGGTTTTCTTTACATCTTGTAATTTCAGCATTAAACAACTAGAAAAACTAATAAAAGCAAAAATCCATTGTACTAAATAAGAAAAAGAACTTGCCCCTGACAATATCGTAACACCAAGGACGACAGTTACAGGAGTTAAATATGGTAACCAGTATTGTAGGAATGCATTTAAGCGATGTAACAAGCATATACCACCTTTCAAGTACTTCCAATATTTACATTATATCATCACTTGAATAACAACGTTGTTATTCAAGTCAAAAAAAGATAGCTCCATAATTTATTTTATCATATTTTTCCCCTTTTCACTTATTAAAACGGCATTATAAAAAATTTCAGGAATTATACTATTCTCCCCTGCAATTGATTGTACCGAAAAAAATACAACCCTCATCGGATTGTATTTTTTCATTACTCGATTGCTACTTAAAAACAGTAGGTAGCCACAACGAAATGCTCGGTATAAATGCTAGCAATAGGGCCGCAACGATTAAAATAACTAAAAATGGCCAGCTATTCTTAATGAACTCTTCCACCTTTGTCCCCGTTATCGAACAAGTTGTATACATAATTGTCCCTAATGGAGGTGTTAGTGTTCCAATGCTTATACATACAATAAAGAAAATACCAAAATGAACTGGATCGATCCCGTATTGTTGGATCATTGGCATAAATAATGGTGTTAAAATAATAATTGAAACATTTCCTTCAATAAACATCCCTACGATTAAGAGAAAAATTAAAACGACAATAAAAAACATAAAAGGTGAAGAAATGTAGTTAACCATAAACTCTGTCATTCTTTGGGGAACTTGCTCCAACGTTAATACCCACGCAAAGGCAGAGCCAGCAGCAATAATAATTAAAATAGATGCAGCTGTATGTACAGTTTCAACAAGTGCATTGATCAATTGCTTCATTTTCATCTCACGGTAAATAACTAGCCCAAGAAATAATGCATAAAATACCGCGATCGCTCCAGCTTCCGTTGCACTAAAAACCCCAAAACGAATCCCACCAATAATAATTATAGGTAATAACAAAGCCAAAATTGCATCTTTAAATGTAAATAAAAAATATTTTTTTGTTATCTTTTCTTTATTCTCCGTTTCAAGTTTATGCTTTTTTGCATAAAAGTGCACATAAATCATGAAGCTTAAACATAACACAATACCAGGTAATACCCCTGCAAGAAAAAGGCTTCCAATGGAAACGTTTCCTACATACCCATACATAATTAATGCAATACCTGGGGGAATGATCGGCGTAATTAATGAAGTTGAAGCCGTCAGAGCTGTTGCAAAGGCACGGCTATATCCCTTTTTCTCCATCTCAGGAACAAGTACTTTAGATTGCATCGCCGCATCAGCAACATTAGATCCGGACAATCCACCCATTAACGTACTGAGAACAACATTTACTTGTGCCAATGATCCAGGAAGTCGATTTGTCAGTACTTGTGCAAATCGTAACATTCTCGATGTGATTCCTGTATAATTCATTAAAATTCCAGCCGTAACGAAGAAAACTATCGCTAAAAGCGGAACAGACTCAATTCCACCGACCATTCTTTGAATTAATACCATACTTGAGAAATTATCAGTAAATAAAAAGTAAACAGCTGTACTCACTATTAGCGCAAATGCGATTGGTACATTTAGTAAAAATAATAGTAGTAAAACTGTCAATACGACCGTCAAAGCCATCTCAAGACCCTCCTTCTTTTCCAAGCTCTATTTGGATGGAGCGAATGAATGCCCTAGTAAAGTAAATAGCTGTAAACAACCCTCCAATAGGTATAGCTATATTAATAACTTGGTAGCTAATACCAAGAATAGGGGTTACTTTACTAGATGCTTGAGCTGTAAAAGTAAATCCAAGATAGACAAACACATAAAAGAGGACATAGTAAATGGCGATAGCACGAATGGTAATACTAAGGATACGCAAGGGTTTCGGCAATTTTTGCACGAAATAATCAACTCCAATATGACTATCACGTTTCATTGCTGAACTGATCCCTATAAATACAAGCCAAACAAATAACCCTATAGCTATTTCTTCAACCCAAGGTAATGGTTTGTTTAACACATATCGAGAAAACACATTCGTACCAGTTAACAAGATGATAGCAAATAACGCAAATGTCGATATTCCATCATCAATAAAATGAAACCATCTTTTTGTCATGATCTTCCCCCTGTTCGAAGGATCCTTGGTTAAAAAGGAAACATTACTAATCCTCGTTTTTTTGGTGAAGTATGAGTAAGCATACACTATTGCACATGCTTACTATTTACCCATATAACCTAAGGTCCCAATTGCTTATGGACGATTTTTTAATAACTCTTGAATTTCCTCATATAGTCCTGGTGTCCAAGATGGAAATGCTTCATAAACGCTTTGTACTAATTCTTTAAACGGTTCTACATCCACTTCATACACTTCCACACCTTGCTCTTGGAATTCGGCCATCACAGTTTCTGTTTCTTCATCCAAAATAGCTCTAGCATAATCCCCAGCTTCATCACCAGTTTCCCTTAAAATTTGAACGATATCCTCTGGCAATGTTTCTATGAAACTAGTTCCACCGATCCAAGATGTAATAAATTTTTGATGGCCAGTTAAAGCCAAATGTTGAGAAACTTCGTGCGCCTTTACACCTTGTAGAACAGGAAGCGGATTTTCTGCTCCATCTACAAGTCCTTGCTGCAAGGATGTATACAAATCTCCAAGTGGTGTTGGGGTTGCAGCAGCACCCATTGCCTCAAATGTTTGAATAGACATTTGGTTATTTGGAACTCGAATTTTTAACCCATTTAATTCTTCTGGCGTTGTTACCTTCTCATTTGTTAATAAGTGCCGTTCACCATAAACAGTTCTAGTTGTAACAATATCAATTCCTTGATCATTTAAATCGTTTTTTAATCCTTCAAACCAATCCGTTTCTGTTAAATATAATAGCTCATCAAAATCATCAACTAAGTAAGGAGCTGTTAATATCCCTGCATCTGGAACATAGTCCATTAAAAAGTCGTACCCAGCCATAACAATAACGTTATTACCCATTTGAGCCTGCTCCACTACATCTTTTTCAGAGCCTAATTGTGAACTCGGATAAAGCTTCAGTTCAATTCTTCCATCACTTTTTTCTGCAGCTAACTCTTTCCATTTGTTTGCCAGCTTATCAACTGGCTCTCCTGGTTGGTTTCCATACGCAATATTGATTTCATATGTTTCACCATCTGTTGTTCCTTCGGATTCAGTTGATTCTTCTGTTGAACCTTCTGATGTTGATATACTCTCTTCACTTGTTCCTTGTGAACAGGCAGCAACCATGACTAGTAACATAATTGACAATAGTGCAAACATCCATTTTTTACTTATTTTCATAGTGATAACCTCTTTTCTTATTATCAAAATAGACAACGCTTTCATTTCTTAGAAACTCACTTGCCATTGTTCAATTAAAAGGTTGGACCTATTCTCCAAATACCGAAGTCATGTTGTTTCAAAATTTCTGCTTTTGTCAGTTTACCAGAGCTAACTAAACCAATTTCATCGAAAATTCGCTTTCCAACTTCTTCGACTGTTTCTTTCCCTTCAATGATTGTTCCTGCATTGAGATCCATATTTTCGCTCATTCTATCAAACATTCCCGTATTCGTTGAAATTTTGATAACAGGAGCAATCGGAGACCCGGTAGGCGTTCCTCTTCCACTTGTAAATAAGACAACTTGAGCCCCGCCTGCGACCATTCCCGTTAATTGTTCAATGTCATGTCCTGGTGTATCCATCCAGACCAAACCTTTTTCGTTTGGTTCTTCAGCGTAGTCTATAATCTCATTTAAAGGACTTTTTCCTGCTTTATTTGCTGCTCCTAACGATTTTTCCTCTAATGAACTTAATCCACCTTCAATATTCCCAGGGCTAGGATTACCAGTACGAATGTCGACTCCCATATGAATGGAGCGGTTTTCCATAGCTGTAATGACTTCGTATACACGTTTAGAAACTTTATCATTCTTGGCACGATTTGCTAACAGATGTTCCGCTCCTATTAATTCCGTTGTCTCAGCTAAAATAGACGTCCCGCCATTTTCGACGATCATATCACTAACTGCTCCAACGGCTGGGTTTGCTGATAATCCTGAACAGGCATCGGAACCACCACATTCTGTACCAATAATTAATTCACTGAAATCACACCACTCTTTCATTTGAGCTGATGCTTCTTGAACTAGTTTCGTAGCTGCTTTAGCTCCTTCTGCAATTGAAGTTAACGTCCCACCATAATCTTGTATTGAAACTGTTATTACTGGTTTACCAGACTTCGCAATTTCTGCTGCAACACTTTTAGCCTGATGGGTTTCACAGCCAAGACCTAATACAACAACACCATATACGTTCGGATTTTTCCCCATCCCAACATAGGTACGAAAAGTTTGCTCATAATCAATTCCTACTTGAGCACATCCATGTTGATGGATAAAACTAACCGTTCCATGGACAAGTTCAGTAATTTGTTTTGCTGTTTGAGTCGCACATGTAATCGTCGGTAAAATTAGTACATGGTTTCGAACTCCTACTTTTCCATCTGGACGACGATATCCTAAAAATTTACCCTCTTCAATCTGTACCAACTTTGTCACCTCTCCCTCTCGTTCCTTCAAGATTGTGAACATGAACATGCTCACCTTCACCAATATCCCTTAATGCTTTCCCAATTACTTCTCCATACTTCTTAATTTCAGTCCCCTTCATAATTCGTCGAACAGCAAACTTATGACCAAAGGTGATTGCTTCTTTTATTTTTATCATGGTCGATTCTTTTTTTGAAAAAGTCACCTCAATTTGCGTTCCTGCTGGAATATCCTGTAAAGCTACAGCTACGTTATCTATTGGTCTCATGATGATGGTTCGAAAAAGATTTTCACTCAAATCATTCTCCCCTTTCTCCTTTTACACAGAATAGTGATTGAATCATCCTTAATTTCGGTATTGTGGTAATACCAAGTTCACAACGCAATGTGTTTCTATCCATAGGTATTGTGGTAGTACCATTAGAATACACATAAATCGCTATTTATTTTAGTTGACTCCTTACTTCTAGTTGGCAACCAACCTTTTAAGCGCTTTCAATTCTCGTAAAAAGTCGGGTGGTAGTACCAGCACATTTAAAATATATCATGGCAATTTTAGGATTTCAACTAATTTTCTGCTTTTCAGAAAATTAAATTATCTACTTTGCTACATATCCTTATATTTCTATGTTTTTTACATTGTACGTATACATTCTCCTCATTTTTGTGGTATTTTGGTAGTACCAGCATTTACATAAGAAATATGTTAAAAGGTGGCTAGAAAATGGTTAAAATAAATCCTATTAAAAGAGTAACAGTTACGGAACAGATTATGGAGCAAATGGCATCCTGGATTACATCGAGTCAGTTAAATCCTGGAGATAAACTCCCAAATGAACGTATGCTAGCTGAAGAATTCGGTGTTAATAGAGGGCGCATTCGCGAGTCTTTACGTGCACTTTCTCTTATAGGCCTCATTACAATCAAACCAGGGGAAGGAAGCTTTGTCAGTAAGCGTGAATCTCCTATCCCTGCTGAAACCATTGTTTGGATGTACTACAATGAAATTGACAATTTAGAAGAAGTGTATGCAGCACGTAAATTAATTGAATCAGAGGTTTACTTTGAAGCATCTCAACAGATGACAAATCATGAAATAACCGTCTTAGAAGACTTTTTGAATCAGTTAAAAAGTTTATCTGAGAAAGAAAAAGATATTGAAGCATTTCAACATCTGCTTGATGAGTTTGATTTACACATGGGCCTTTGTAGTAGCAATAAAATTTACAGCAAACTTATGCAAACGATCGTACATCTTCGCCATGATTCAATGTTAAAAATCCTTAATGTACCTGGAGCTTGGAAAAATAGTATTGAGAGCCGTACAAAATTATTGGACGCCATAAAAGCTAGAGATACTGATCAAATAAATCAGGCAATTGAACTCAATTTTACAAGAGCCAAGCAATTTTACGCAAAAGTTGATTAATTATCATTTACTACTAAAATATTACTAAGAGCCCATTTAGACTAACGAGTGCAGTTAGTCTAAATGGGCTCTATCAGCTTAAAAACACGAGCTTCCTGAGCAAATTACACTTCTTGCTTAAACTTGTTCGTTAATTTACCAAGCTTCTCTATTTCGATTGTCACTTCATCGCCATCTTGTAAATACACTCTTTGGTCTTCAGGTTGACCCATAGCAACCCCCTCAGGAGTACCCGTTAAAATAATATCTCCAGGATTTAATGTCATATGTTCAGAGATATAACTAACAATCTCATTGCATTTAAAAATCATATCAGAAGTGTTTGAGTTTTGACGTACTTCCCCATTTACAATGGCTTTGATCTCTAACTGATTAGGGTCATCTACTTCATCACTTGTAACCAAATATGGTCCTAGTGGGCTAAAGCCATCACAACATTTTCCTAGTAACCACTGATTTGTACGGAACTGTAAGTCGCGAGAGGATAAGTCATTGACATTACAATACCCAAACACATAATCCAACGCCTCGTCTTTTGATACACGTTTAGATTGTTTCCCAATAACCATAACAAGTTCAGCTTCATAGTCGTTCTCTTTTGAATTAAATGGTAGCTTAATAATCTCATTATGTGCTGCGACCGTATTATCAAATTTATTAAATAAGACAGGGTAAAGAGGAGTCGGCATATTGGATTCTTCGGCATGTTTCTGATAATTTAGACCAACACAGATCATTTTTCCTGGCTTAGGTACAGCAGGACCCAACGTTAAGCTTTTCTCTTCTAAAAACAAATTCTCTTCTTTATTTTCAAGCGCTAGGCTAGTTAACGATTCTAGCTCTTTTAAAGAGTTTTCCTCATTGATTACCGCTTCGATTGAAAGAGGAACGCTTCTCTCAAAAACTTCAGCTGCTTTTCCAATATGTAATACACCTTCAGCTGTCTTAACCCCTAACTTTAACTGTCCATCTTCTTTAAATGTTAGCAATTTCATTTCAATAACCTCCAAAAATATTCTATTTTATGAATTCTTAAATAATTAACTAGACTTTCCGTTAACGACTCCTCCATCAATCATAAAAGGTGTCCCCAACATGAATTTGGACTCATCAGAAGCCAAATACAATGCTGCATAAGCTACATCAATCGGTTTTCCTAAGTCACCACTTAGCTGTCTTTCTTTAATTTTTGCAATCGCAGCTTCACGGTTAGGTTCTCTTGAAAGGTAATCCTCAACAAATGGCGTATAAATCGTACCAGGCATTAATGCATTCACCCTTATATTGAACGGTGCATAGTCAACTTGCATCGACTTCGTTAATGATAGGATAGCTCCTTTACTAGCAGCATAGGAAGCTCGATTCCCCAACCCAATCTCAGCAATACATGAAGACATATTAATAATGGAACCACTTTTCTGTTCGACCATAAATGGAACAATAACTTTTGAAACTAAGAATACTCCTGTTACATTCACATCAATTACTTTTTTCCATGTTTCAAGTTCAACTTCGTGTAATTGTCCAACACCGCTTATTCCGGCATTATTAAATAAAATATCAACCGTTTGTTCATTTCCTTCGATTTCTTTAGCCAGCTTTTTGACACTTTCTTCATTTGTTACATCTACCTGTACGAAGCGAGCACTACCGTTATTTGCTAAAATCTCAGTAACAGTTTCCTTTCCCATTGCTGCATTAATATCTACAACTATTACTTTTGCACCTTCTTTAGCGAACAATAAAGCGGTCTCTTTCCCAATACCCGAACCTGCACCTGTTATTAATGCTACTTTGCTATTTAATCTCACTAAAGTTCCTCCTTTGTTTCCATATAAAGCGTTTTCAAAACAAAAAATAAGGAGTTAACTCAACCTGAGGTACTCTGGTACTACCACAAGATAGACTTTATCATGTTTCCTTTTCTTTATCAATAACAAACTATTTTAAATACTTAGTACAAAGTTAGGGAAATATCATTGCCTCTTATTAAATAAGCTCTTTAAAAAGCCCTCCTAAACTGAATAGGAGGGCCATTCATTTAATTAAGATCCTTTTACAAACACTGTTTTAATTGATGTAAAAAATTCAATGGCAGCTTGACCTTGTTCTCTAGAATGCGAGCTTGATTGCTTCATTCCACCAAATGGTGCTTGCAATTCAACCCCTGCACTTTCGGCATTAACGCGAACCAGACCCGCCTCCATGTCCTCGATAAAGTGAAGCATCTTTTGAATGTTAGTTGTAAAGATGGATGCACTTAAGCCGAACTGTACATCATTGGCAACTTTAATGGCTTCATCCATTGTGTCAACTTTAATAAGCGCAAGAACTGGTCCGAAAATTTCTTCTTGAGCAATCGTCATGTCATTTGTTACATCCTCAAAAACAGTTGGTTCAACATAGAAGCCGTCCGCGCAATCAGCGTCTACATAACGGTTTCCACCAACAAGTAACGTTGCCCCTTCTTCTTTCCCTTTTTCAATATATGATAATACGGTATTTAGTTGGTTTTCGCTTGCGCAAGGCCCCATCCAAATTCCTTCTTGCATCCCATTTCCAACAGTAATCTCCTGCACTTTTGAAACTAGTTTTTCTTTAAATGTTTCATAAACTGAACCATGAACGATAACACGACTTGTTGCTGTACACTTTTGTCCTGTTGAACGAAGACCACCGCTGATTGTCGCTTCTACTGCCAAGTCTAAGTCTGCATCTTCTGCAACAATAACTGGGTTTTTCCCTCCCATTTCGAGTTGATATTTTGCTCCCCTAGCCAAAGCTCCTTGACCAACTTGTTTCCCTACAGTATCAGAACCAGTAAACGTAATCCCATTAACGTCTGGATGATCTGTAAGTCCTTGACCAATAACAGAGCCTGAACCAGTGACTAAGTTCACTACTCCACTAGGGAAATTAGCTTCTTCAAAACATTCAATAACTTTCGCTGCTGTTACAGCTACTTCTTGAGCTGGTTTTAAGACAACTGCATTTCCGTAAATGAGTGCAGGAGCCATCTTCCAAATAGGAATCGCAACAGGGAAATTCCATGGTGTAATCACACCGACTACTCCAAGTGGCGTACGATTGGTAAACATGAGAGCACCTGAATCAGTAGATGGAATCACATCTCCAACTTTTCTCATGCCTTCCCCTGCATAATAACGTAAAATTGCTACACCACGTGCTGTTTCGCCTTTTGCCTCTGGAAATGTCTTACCCATTTCACGTGTCATCGTTTCAGCAATTTCATCAACACGTGATTCTAGAATGTCTGCTACTTTAAATAGAAAAGCGCCTCGTTCTGCCCCTGATAATTTCCCCCATGATTTTTGTGCTACTTTCGCGGCTTCAACTGCAGCATTTAAATCTTCAACTGGAGATTTTTGTACATATCCTACAATTTCATTACGGTTAGCTGGATTAATACTAGCAGATACTTCCGAGTTCGATGACTTTACCCATGAACCATTGACAAAGTTTAAAAATGTTTTTACATCTGTTTTCGTTACCATAAATAATTCCTCCCAAACTTTCTATTTATTTCTACTACGAACTAGTACGTTCTTATTTTGCTACTTGTGCAACTTGGCTTTTTACTGGATTGATTAACTTTCCAATATTAGAAATTTCAATTTCAATTTGATCGCCATCATCTAATGTAAATTCATTTGGTGGTACAATACACGTCCCTGTCAATAAAACGGTCCCAGGAAACACAATATTATCTTTTCTTAAGAAACTAGCAAGCTCATCAAATTTACGTTTTAATTGATTTGTACTTGCAGAACCTTCTACAACGAGTTCTTCATTGCGATATATTTTACACGTAATCTCAAATTGATATGGGTCTTCAACTGTTTCAGCAAGAAGAATAGCTGGACCAATTGAACAAGAACGGGCCCATAATTTTGCCTGTGGCAAGTATAAAGGGTTCTCGCCTTCAATATCACGACAACTCATGTCATTGCCAATCGTGTAACCAAGAATTTCTCCTTCACTCCCAAGAACAAGACCTAGTTCTGGTTCAGGAATTTGCCAATTTGAGTCACTTCTCAAGAAAAGGTCTCCACTTGGACCAATTGTACGTTCCTTTGTTGACTTAAAGAAGATTTCAGGTCTTTCTGCATCATAAACTTTATCATAAAATGTCGTTGCATCAAGTTTCCCATTGGTAGCTTCATAGTTTCTTGCTTCCTTGCTTTTTTGATATGTTACACCCGCAGCCCAGACTTCTGGAGCCTCAACTGGGACAAGTAATTTTAATTCATCAAAGCTTTCAGTTAATGGCACACTTTGTGTGATGATTTCATTAACAAGATCGACTGGTCTTACATCTTTTGTTTTCGCTACTTCGATAACTTCTAAAAAACTAGAGTAAGGAAGAGAATACACTTTGTTTTCTTCTGTCACGGCTGCTAATACAGGGTTTTGTGATTGCTTTTCTTCAAATCGGATGATTCTCATGATAAATCCCTCCATCAATTGTTTTATATTATAAAACTGGGTTTTGTTGTTATCGCATACGAGAATCTATTGCTCGTATCCATACCCTAGTTTTTTCGATAATTTAGATGCTTCTCTTTTTAATACGTCAATATGAAGTGACATTTGTTCATCATTAAATCTCATAGCAGGACTGGAAATGCTCACTGCTGCAATGACTTCCCCCGTATAATTGCGAACAGGAATGGCCACACAGTTAACGCCTGGTTCATTTTCTTGGTTATCTCGTGAATAGCCCGTATGTCGTACCGATTCTAATTCCTCTAAAAAATCTTCTTTATTCGTAATCGTATGTTCTGTACGATAGTCGAATTCATAACCCTCAAGAATTTTCTCAATTTCCTCATTTGTTTTAAAAGCAACTAATGCTTTCCCAACGCTACTACAATGAATCGGAATTCTTCTACCAATCCTTGAGTATAGGGCGCTTGAAGTAGCCCCCTCAACTTTGTCAATATAAACACCCTCTTTGCCATCCAATACTACAAGATGAACGGTTTGTAATGTTTCTTTGGAAAGGGTATGTAAATGGGGCTTTGCCAACTCACGAATATCTAAGCCGTGAATGACCAAGTTCCCTCGTTCAAATAATTTCATTCCTAATCGATATTTTCCGTTTTCAGGATTTTGATCAATATATTGATGTGTCTGTAACGTTTTTAATAAAGAATGAACGGTACTTTTGTGCAGCATGAGCCTTTCACTAATATCTGTAATTTTAAGTTCTGTTTCGTATTCATTAAACAGGTCTAAAATCTTTAAAGCTCGATCAACTGATTGAATAATAGGCAATGTTGCTCCCCCTCTATGTACTTGCATCATTGTCATAATACCACAATTCGTTTTAGAATTTCTTTTTACAAGGAAGGAACCTAGCGTTATCGTATGTCAACCATCGATCAACTATCGTTACTTAACATAATACAATCCATCTCATCCACTTGTTTTATATTATAAAACACAGTTCAGTAATATCGACTACATTGTTATTATATTTGAAACCCCTTTCACAGTCAACTAGTTTTCTGATTTTTTCATCGGTTTTTCTAGTACTTGCTATTTCAAGGAGTTTACTCACCACAATGTCTATTTTACTCGCCGTATAGCAGACTTTACTCACGCTAAATGGAGATTTACTCGCCATTGACACTTAATCTAGAAATCTAGTTGTATAAATCTTTCTACATCCTCTTTTTCATCAATTACTCCTAGATCATACATTTGATTTTGAATGGTTTCCCAGCGCTCTTCTGACATATAACCAACACCGTTTTCAAGTGCGTCACCTGTAAAAATTAAATCAATTTCTGATTTTGCCCCGTAATTTAACTCTTCCTCTATACTTTACCAGGCATTACAAGTGTTGATTGCCAAGTATTAATTAATCGTTATCGCAGTACAATGGGCATTAGACTTTGATGTCTAATAAAAAAGGGTCTAACCCCAACTAGTAGCACAAGGATGGATCTCCTGTTGAAGATTCATCTATTGTGCTCTAGTGGGTCAGACCATAGTGTGATTCAATCTCTTTTGTTTAGCTAAACATTGCTCCAATCCAACCTACCACCCCTAAAGCATCTAGAAATACAATAATAATAGCCGTTGGAGTCAAGAATCTTAAAGCGTAAAACCATGACTGAAAAAATAGCTTGCCTACTCTTGATCCTTGCTGGAGTTCATCAAATAAATCAGGTTTTGAAACTTTAAACGTAACAAAGAGGGACGTAGCAAGTGCCCCTAAAGGCATCATAACATTACTTACAGTTAAATCAACAAAGTCAAAAAAGACCATTCCAAAAATTTCAAATTCAGCCAAAACTCCGTATGATAAACACGATGGAATTCCTACAAGAAAGACTAATGTTCCGATCATCCACGTGAATCTCTTTCGTTTATTATGCTCATCTTTAGTAAAAACGGCTACTAACGATTCAATCATTGAAAAAGCTGACGTCAGTGCGGCAAATAAGAATAATAGTAAGAAAGCAACAAAGAAGGCCATCCCAAAAGGCATTTGACTAAAAACAGCTGGCAAAACAGCAAAGATCAAAGTGGGACCTGCATCAACTTCCAACCCATAAGAGAATACTCCCGGGAAAATAGCAAGACCCGCTAATAAAGCAATAAATAGGTTCATTACGACAATAGATCCAGCCGCTTTCGGTAAATTTTGTGTCTTTGGAAGATAGGAACTATACGTAACCATTACCGATACACCTAAAGAAAGGGCAAAAAAGGCTTGTCCTAATGCAAAAAGCATGATATCAGAATTCAGCTCTGAGAATTTAGGCACTAACAGAAAACGAACTCCTTCTATCGCCCCCTCTAAACGTAAAGAACGAATAACAAGAAATATAAACAAAACAAATAAGGTTGGCATCATAATCTTACTCGCTTTTTCTATCCCTTTTTGAACCCCTTTTGCAACGACCAAAACGGTTATTAGTAAAAAGGACAACTGCCCCACTAATGCTAATGCCGGATTTGCTATCATATCTCCAAATAACTGTCCGTATTGTTCTTGAGACAACCCTTGCAAATTGCCAGTAAACGCTTGAACTAAATATAAGATAATCCAGCCACCAATGACACTATAAAAGGATAACACCAAGAAACTAGCAAATATCCCTACTCTCCCTGTTAAGTGCCATAATGAATTTGGTGCTAGTTTTTTATACGTTGTAACAGCATTGCTTTGTGCGCGTCGACCAATGATGAATTCGCCAACTAGTAACGGATACCCTAATAAAACAGTAAATAATAGAAAAAGGAGGAAAAAGGCCCCTCCTCCAGAAGTTCCAGCTACATAAGGTAATTTCCATATGGCTCCGAGTCCAATAGCCGAACCAGCAGCAGCCAAAATAAATCCCATTTTTGATTTCCATTGTTCATGTGTAGACATTTTATCAAGCTCATTTCTCTTTGTTGTTTTCATTGAAAATTTTAGACACAAAGAGGATTATAACGTGTTTTCATTCGTTTTTTAAGACTTTTTATCAAATAAGATCGTATTTTACGATAATTTTTAGGATTTAGCTTTTTTACTTTCCAAATCCTCACAAACTTTCTATTATACTCTAGAAAAACGGGGGAGCTAGAGGTTCACTTTTTTCCATATCACACACCATTTCGTTGTAGTGGTTCATCCTTTACTAATTATGATTTTAGTGAGATACCATCTCGTCCCTGTACCATGCCAATAAGCTCTTGTCATCCGGAGTTTCTCGTCATTTTGGCAATAGTCTTTTGCACCTTGTCCTCCTACTTCAAATTCTCCCCTAAACCGATTGGTTGCAAACTTATTATTTTGAAATATCTCTATATGGGTAGCTGCACTATTTTCTTCATCTTTAATAAAATTTGGAAGGGGAATCGATTGAGGATTATTTTATTCTTATATTCAGATGGCAGACCATACATAGACGATCAAAATTTGGTGTGCTTATAAATGAACTTCCGTGAAAACCTATTGAATCATACCTTTGTTTGATCGGATGTAATTAGTATAATGTTCTTTTACAAAACTCTTTCACTGTTATTGATAAGACACTTGAACAATCGTCTCTTAATTAAGGGTAAATTCTTTCTATTTCTAACACTTCACTCCTCGGTTTAGAAGAACAAAGCAAAATATATCCTTCTTCTCGTTCCTCGTCTGTAATTCCCGGAACTTGATGATGATAAACTTGTCCATTAACTAAACGAACGACACACATCCTGCAACTCCCAAAATGACATTGAAATTCAAGTTCAACACCTTGCTCAATTAGACTCTGCAATAACTCTTTGTCAGCCGAAACCTTATAACAATTCTTTATAGGATTCAAATAGACGTTACTTTTTCTCATAAGATCTTGTCACATCCGTATCGAATTGCAACTTCAGAAGGAGCTTCAATTTCTTTTAGCCAGTTTAGAAACAAAGCTCTAAGTCTTTTTTCTTCATTGGATTTCTCTGAAATAACATTATTTTCCTCAGTTGGATCTTCTACAAGATTGTACAATTCATTCTCTTTATGAAACGGATAAGGAAGCATGTTATATCGACCTTCTTGAGGATCATAACTCGACCGTCTCGCTGTAAATGTTCTTCCTGGTTCTCGTTTGCCATACCAATATAATGAACGATCCTTATCAGGTGATAAATATAGAGACCACTCTCCATCTGTAACACGAATGATATCACCAAACTTACCAGTAACCGCAATGTTTCTTATTTTCTCATTATTTCCTTTTAAAAAAGGGACGAGGCTCTTGCCATGTAACGTTAATGTTTGTTCCCTGACTCCCTCCCATGCTTTACGATGCCCTCTCCCAACAATGGGTTTGTTTTGATCCACTTTAGTAGGCAGCTTAATGTTTAAGGCATCGTTGACCGTAGGAAAAATGTCAACTAGCTGTACAAGCTCTTTTGAATGTGTACCAGGCTTTCCTTCAGGATGATAAGCTAATAAAGGAATATGACTCATTTCATTGTAGAGAGGAACAAGATCCGGTTTTCCAATTAAGTTATGCTCGCCTAAAAAGAAACCATGATCTGTCGTAACAATCATTAATGTATCTTCCCAAAGGTTTAATTGATCGATTGTATTCATGAAATGTCCAAACCAATGATCGACTAATGTTAATTCTGCACTGTACATTGCCCGCATTTGCTTTATTTCTACTTCTGTGAAGCGCTCAGCTGTTCCATATACCGGACTATGAGGAAATTTATCTTGATAACCAGGATTAAACGACTCAACACGGTGAAATGGCGGGTCCCAAGGCTCATGAGGATCAAAACATTCAACCAATAAGCAAAACGGCCGATTTTCTCTTACTTTAGGATTCGCATTGTTCTCTAACCATGAGACTGCGCGCCGAAAGACCCTTGGTGCATATAAATCCTCTTCAACACGTTGTTGGCCATGAATATTTTTTTGATGCAAGTACCATGCTCCGCTTCTTGTGTGGTCAAGATCTTCTTTTGTCCCATCCTCTAGTGGTTCTGTCACATAAGGGTCATGCTCCTGACCCCTAATCATATCCCAACCATTAAAGCCGAAGTGGTAATTCCCTGCATCTTGTTCAAGGATATGGTAATGATCACTGACAAGCATATTTATAAACCCTTTATTTTGAAGCAAATGGAACATTTCCAAATCATCATCCTCAAGCGGTCCCCAGCCTCTAAAAGGAAATTCATAGCGTCCCGTCCAAAAGTCTCTTCTTGCTGGCATACAAGGAAAACTTCCGAGGTAAGCCTGATCAAAAATAGTTCCACGAGCAGCAAATTTATCTAGATTGGGCGTTTCAATCGTTTTAGATAAATGAGATGATGACTTTTCTGTCCCATAACAGCTTAAATGATCTCTGCGAAGAGTATCCATAATGACTAAGATAACATTCAAAATCTAATCCTCCCTTATGATCATAGAAATGAAAAAATGACTCAAGAGACCTTTCCCCTATTAACTCCTATCTTAAGTGTTGTTCGTATGGAGCATTTCTTAGAGTCAGATCTTCCTTGAGTCAACCTTGTTTAATAAATAAATTTAGAACCACACTTTAAATGTCTTAATCTCATATGGATCAATAGAGAACGTTAACGTTTCACCATGATAGGAAACTTCTTTTTCATCCTCTTCAACTAAATTACATTCCACAGCTTTTTGAATAGACTTGGGAAACTTAATATTGACATCATGATTGCGATACTGTTTTGTTTCATATAGCCGAATAATGAAAGCATCATCATCTTCCGCTTTTTTAATCGTTTCTACCATAACATGATCGCTATCCAAAGAAGCAAACTGATACGTCGTAGAAAGCTGACCTTGATCATTTGCTGGACGTTCAACAGATAGAAGCGGATTGTTTAGATTATATCCTTCTTGAATCACATTCCCTTGGCGCCAATCTCCTTCATGTGGCAAGAGACTGTAAGTAAATAAATGCTTCCCACGATCGGCCGTTTCATCCGGACTGATAGAAGATTTAATTAAGGTTAAGCGCATTACGTTCTCCTTGACATCGTAGCCATACTTGCAATCATTTAATAAGGCAACTCCATAATTCCCTTCTGATAAGTCCACCCACTTCTGCCCAGGAACTTCAAACCTTGCATAATCCCAACTTGTATTCCAATGGGTTGGACGTTCGATCGTTCCAAATTGAATATCATAGGTTGCTCGAGTTGAACGAATATCGACAGGAAAAGCAACTTTTACGAGAGATTGTTTTTCTTGCCAATCAACCTCTGTACGAAAATCAATTCGTGGTGAGCTCTTATAAATGGTCATAAATTGTGTGATTGTGGAATCAAAAAATTTCCATGTAAGCTTCAGGCTGCCACGAAGAGACCCTTGCTCTACTACTTCACTATGAATCAACTTTGTAATTTCTCGCATTTTCTCTGTATAATAAAGATCAATATCCCACGCATCAAAATTCATCGGTTTATCTTCAAACACCTGAAATACATTCGCTCTTGTTCCTTTTGAAAGAACTTCTCTTTTCACTTTCTTATCAAAAATCGAAACCATCTGACCATTCTCATTTAAACGAATCTGGTAAAAATCGTTTTCAAGATATTCCTCACTGATTTCTAAAGTAGAAGTTTCTTGTTTCGAAGGAACTACTTTAAATGTTTGGTAGCCTTGGGCAGGAACTTCTGCCGTTTCAATAAGCAGTTTTCGCTCACCCTCTGATTCTATTATTTGAGTAACTGCTTCCTTCCCTTCTTTATCCACAATCGTTACACTTTCATCAATGAGATTTCCTACAGGAAGTTCAACCATTCCGGATCTGTTATAGGATAAAGAGTTAAAAACAAGAATACTGTCTTGTTCTGCACAAATTTGACTACTAATCTTTTCAAGTGCTCCTTGAAGCACTTCTTCCCCAATATTGATTACCTTCGCATAATCAGCGCGTGCATCTTCATTAACTTGGCGAATCGACGATCCTGGTAATATGTCATGGAATTGATTGAGAAGCAACAACTCCCACCCTTCATTCAAAACATCGTGAGGATACATCTCGTCTTGATTTAATAAGTGCGATAACGCACATATCAATTCTGCATCATGATAGATCAATTCAGCTTTACGATTAGCTCGTTTCAATGAAGCTTGTGATGTATACGTGCCGCGATGGTATTCAAGGTAAAGCTCACCATCCCAAGTAGGCAGATCTTTTTCCTTTACTCTTTCTCTTAAGCGTGCAAAATAAGGTTCTGCTGTATCCATTTCTACTTTAGGTATCCCTGGTAGGTTTTTCATTACACGAGCTGACTCGATCATTTCTTTTGTCGGGCCACCACCACCGTCACCCCATCCAAATGCAACAAGAAGTTCGTCATTGATTTCTTTTTGCTGATACGAATCCCAAACACCCTTAACACTATGAGGCTCAACCATTCCATTATACGTATAGGCTCTTACTCCTTTTTCTGGAGTCGTAATAAAGTGGGTTAAAATCTTCGTCCCATCTACACCCGCCCAGTTAAATGTGTCGTGAGGGAATCGGTTATACTGGCTCCAACTAATTTTCGTAGTCATGAACGTTTCTATTCCACTTTTCTTCATAATTTGCGGCAGTGCCCAAGAATAGCCAAACACATCTGGGAGCAATACCACTTTTGTATCTACACCAAATTCTTCCTTCATAAATCTCTTTCCAAATTGGATTTGGCGGATTAATGACTCCCCATTTGGTACATTTGTATCCGGTTCAATCCACATGCCCCCTGTAATTTCCCACTCGCCGGATTGAATCCGTTCCTTTACCTTTTTATAAATTTCAGGATAGTCTTCTTTTAAATATTTATAAAGTTGTGGTGACGTATGAATATAACGATATTCCGGGTATTGACGCATTAAATGAAGAACCGTTGAGAAAGTTCGTGACGCCTTCTCTCGTGAATGGGTTAGTCGCCACAGCCATGCCATGTCAATATGCGAATGGCCAAGGGCAACAACCTTAGCCTTTAGCTCCTCAACCTCACTAAGCTGTTCAACTTGCTCATCTAAAAAGTGCACGGCTTCCTGAATGGATTGATAATACATCTCTGATTTCGGCTTCAGAAAATCAATTTTCAGCATAGACTCATTTAAGATTCGAAGCATTTTTATTCGACGGAAATCATTTTCCTCTAACTCTTGAACTGCTTTCAATACTGTGTCTGCTAAAAAGTAATAGCGTTCAGTTGCTTCATCTACTTGCGCAAGTCGTGCTACCTTAAATCGGCGTTTCTCTGGCACATTTAATACACCACTCCAAGCTTTTAGTGCAATATCGATTTCACCTTCTGTTAGAAATTCAGGCGGGATCCATGCTTCTTCATGCCAAACATCTATCCCTTGTAAAGCGGTTCCATTTACATAAAGCAATGTCTCAGCCGTAGAGCCGCCACCGTCACGTGGTCCAACAAGAAAATGAAGAACAACTCTTTGACTTTTCCAGTCTTCTGGAATTGAAACACTCGTCCTAAACCAAGCCCCCTTGTCATAACCTCCCCATGACTGACCGATTTGAAAGTCCTGCCATTTAGAATCATCAAAGCTTGGATCATGCGCCCCTGTTACTTCTTCCCCAAATTCTGTCTCATTGTATTTAAATGTGGGAATATCTTGTGTTTGTTTGTAGATCGTATCTTTAATTTCATTTAGTTGATTACGAATTTTTTCCTCTGTAAATAACATGCGAACACCTCATAGTTATGTTGGTATTTACGTTTAAACTTTGAAAATATCTATTGTTTTGTTGTAATTGATTTGCCTTCATTAATCGTACGAATCAAATCTAAATCCACTTTTGGTTTGCGATCATACGTTAACAATCCATTAATCTCTTGTTCTACATCAGTTAATTGTGTATAACAAAACCCTTGAACGAGAGGAGATTCTAATAGAGCAGAGATAACACTTTCATAACGCTTTAAAAAATCTTCATCATTATCTGCTGATGTATAGCCCCAACCTTGCCACTCACTTTTTTGATAAGCAATCCCCCCGAATTCTGATACGAAAATCGGTTCGGACTGATAGGTATATCCCTTCACAAATAGAGAGCGATCTGCGGGTTGGAAGGCTAGCGCATGTTCTACCTTGCTATAGCGTTCTTTTAATACTTCTTTTTCTCCTTCATAATCATGAATGGTTAAAAGATCCGATTTCACATGCTCCCAACCATCATTTGAAATAACTACTCTTGTCGCATCTAACGATTTCGTCAAATAATACAAACTCATCGCATGATGGCCCTGACGTGGATCTCTTTTTAACCGTGGAACGCCCCAGCTTTCATTTAGAGGAACCCATGCTACAATAGATGGATGATTGTAATCACGCTCTATTGCTTCCTGCCACTCAGCTGTAATTCGCTTGATATATGGATCAGAGAACGTATGAGCATTAGCCATCTCTCCCCATACGAGCAATCCTAATTTGTCTGCCCAATATAAATACCGCGGTTCCTCTATCTTTTGATGTTTGCGAACACCGTTAAAACCCATCGCTTTAGTTAGTTCAATATCCTTTTTCAAACTTTCATCATCTGGTGCTGTTAATAAGCTTTCAGGATAATACCCTTGGTCTAGAACCAGCTTCATGTAATATGGCTTGTTATTTAGCTGAACCATTCCATTTTCTACTGCTATTTTTCTCATACCAAAATAACTCTTTACCTCATCTACTATTTGTTCATTTTCTATTAAACGAGCAGTCACATCATATAGATTAGGTGATTCTGGGCTCCAAAGCTTACCTTCACCCTTTTGAAAATCAGCAAGCTGAATTGTATGAACATTTTTTCTCTGAACCCAATCAAGAGCAGCCGTTTCTATTCCGACTACATTGCCTTTATATGAAACTTCTATTTCGATTTCTTGTATTTCTGTGCTATTCTGAACGTAGTAATCAATGATCACCTCTCCCTCATCGATGTTTGGAGTAAGCTTTAAACGTTCGATATGAACTGGACTGATTGGTTCTAACCAAACAGTTTGCCATATGCCCGTCGTTCTTGTATAAAAGATTCCCGCAGACTTCTCTTCCCAAAATTGCTTTCCTCGTGGTTGTGCCAAATCCGTAGAAAGATCCTCTGCACGCACGACTATATGGTTATTTTTATCCTTTAAAGCAGGGGTAATGTCAGCGTGAAACGGTGTACCGCCACCCTCATGTGTTGCTACTTGTATTCCATTCACCCAAACCGTCGCTCGATAATCTACTGCTTGAAAGTGTAGAAGAAGGCGTTTTTCTTGCCATTCATTTGGCACTGCAAATGATTTTCTATACCAAACTACATCATGAAACTTTGTTTCCTCAATTCCACTAAGCTGTGTTTGAAAGGCAAAAGGGACGGTAATGTTATCTGAAAATGAGCGATTGACATACCACTTTTCATCCAACCCTATGTTCTTATCATCAAATGTAAATTCCCATTGACCATTTAAATTCAGCCAATCGTTCCTTTGAAAGTTTGGTCTTGGGTATTCTTTTCTAGGTACATTCATTCTTTATCCCTCCTTAACTACCATTGCGTGTAGATTTTGTGCATTTATTTTCAACGCTTCAAAAGGATCGGTTTCAAATTCTTCTTGCTCAACTGTAAACCACTCTACTGAATGTTGTTTTCCAATTGTGATAAGTGACTTAAGATCAAGTTGACCATTTCCAATTTCGGTTCCCGTCTTTTTGCCATCAACGAGTTTCATATCTTTCATATGTAAGGAAACAACCCGATCCTTATATTTTTGAATGATTTCAAGCGGATCATGATCACTGAATGCAGCCCAATAACAATCTAACTCTACTTTTACAAACATAGGATCTGTTTGCTCAAATAGAAGGTCAAATCCAGTTTTTCCATCAAACTCATTAAATTCAAATTCATGATTATGATAACCAAACGTAAACCCTGCGTCATAGCACTTTTCACCAATCCCATTTAAAAGTTCTGCTGTACGTTTGTAGTCATCAGCTGTTTGTCTCATTTCTTTCGGTAGTGCTGGTACAATAACCAAACGATTTTCAATTTTATCGTTATATTCAAGCGTTCTTTCAAAGTCGTCTCCAGTAAGAAGATGAATACCTGTATGAGAACCAGCTGCAACGATTCCATGATCATCCATTACTTTTTTCAAGGGTTCAGCCGGTGTTTGAAAAAAACCAGCAAATTGAATTCCATCATACCCAAGGTCAGCCATTTTTTTCACTGTACCAAGAAAATCCTTTTCCGCTTCTCTCCACACTGAAAACAATTGGATTCCTACGTTTCCCATTAACTCATCTCCTCTATTTATTAAAAAAATTAAGAGGGAGACTCCTAGGGAATCTTATTCCGTTTTTGCGATTAAAACAGGTGTGCAATTCCATAAGTTTTCACCTATTCGAATCATTGAATTTAGAAACCCTATTAATGAATCACCCTCAATAGTTGTTTAGTCGTTTATGATGTTAAATTTCCACACTTTCACTTACTTTTACTGCTTCGCCTTTTTCAGCAGATTCATATAAACCATTAATGATTTGTTGGATAATCACACCTTGTTCAGGTGTTGAGATTGGCTGAGTTCCATCTAAGCAAGCGTTTACGAAACGTTCCAATTCTAACTCATGAAACCCTTTCTTAGGTAAATGCACCGGAGTTATATCAACTAACGTACCATGTTTTTCTTGGAACAATGTTAATGGGAATAGCTCTGCTCCTCCTCGGTCACCCATAAGGGACACGTTCATTTCATCTGCCTTTTCAACATTGGCAGCAAATGCCGATTCTAATATAAGGGAGGAACCGTTTTTGAACGTAATCATGCCTCTTGCCATATCTTCAACTGAAAAGTTTTCATAATCCCATTGGCCCATTAGACCTACTCCTTGTTTCGTACCTAGCTTTTGGTATGTAACACCAAAAACAGTATCTACTTCTGGGTAACCCATGAGATAAAGTGCGGTATCAAGCATATGAACCCCAATATCTATTAATGGCCCACCCCCTTGAAGCTCCTTATTGGTAAACACGCCCCAACCTGGAATACCACGTCTACGCATTGCTGTTACACGAGTGGCGTAAATGTCTCCTAATTCTCCTGCTTCAACAAAACGTTTAAGCGCCTCAACTTGTGGAGCATGACGGAAGTGAAAACCATATGTGAGGATTTTCCCAGCTTTTTCAGCTTCCTTCCTCATTTCTTCCGCTTCATTTACCGACATGGCTGGAGGCTTTTCACAAAGAACATGGCAGCCAGCTCTTAAAGCTGTAATCGTAGCATTGTAATGAAATTTATTTGGTACACAAATACTAACCGCGTCGATTTCTACATTCTCAAACATCTCTTCATAGCTCATGAATACATGAGGTATATCGAAATCCTCAGCTAATTTATTTGCTGTTTCTTGCACGACATCAGCCACTGCAACAATTTTCACCTTATCTCCACACTTTAAATAATTCGGTAAGTGTGCACCTCGTGCAATTCCGCCAGCCCCAATAATCCCTACTCTTAATGTTTTCGCCATCATTCATTCCTCCTGTTTTCCATTTTATAAATCTGGAGTTATAGTCTCTTTTGCCCAGCCAACATTTAACACTTCTGCCGCCTCTACACGTTGCCCTTTTCGATTAGACAACTCAGCCATCTCATTGACCAATGTTAAATTTAAAGCATCTTCATCATTTATGGTCGTTGTAGCCCCAGAAACAATCGCATCAACCCATTGGTCTAATGGGAGCAAGTTTGAAGCTGGAAGCTCTTCAGGTACTTTCCACCCTTCGCCAAGCTGCTTGCTTTTCATTCGAATGTGGCGCTCTTCAATCAAAAGAGTACCTTCAGTTCCATATAGTTCAAGCTGAAATGGACTGCCACTAGATAAAAAGCCAGTTTCAAGAATTCCTAGTGCACCAGATTCATATTCGATTAATGCAACCGAGTTAGTATCTACTTCATGGTTTTCTATTTTTTTTAATCGTGCTGTTACTGCACAAACCTTCCCAGCTAAGCGGTTGGTTAAATAAATTGGATGTGCCCCTAGATCTATGAAGGCACCACCACCGCACTTTTCCTGATTAAAAAAGTGATCTGGTAACCAACCATTCGGATGCTCTTTTGACACAACAGCACCATTGTGTGCTAATCTGCAACGAATGGTTGTTAAGGTTCCGAGCATCCCTTGATCTAATACGTCCTGTGCATATAAATAATAATCTTCAGTTAACCTTGGAAGAGAGACAGTTAATTGAACTTGATTTTCCTTCACTGCCGAAATTATTGCTTTACAATCTTCAACTGAAAGCGCTAACACTTTTTCTGTAAAAATATGCTTCTTGTTTTCGGCTGCGGCAATAATAACTTCTTTATGCATATTAGTAGGAGTATCCACAATAACTGCATCAATTTCAGAACTAGCTAAAACTGTTTTTAAATCACTCTCAAATGGAATACCAAGCTTTTCTGCCCATTCTCGTCCCCGTTTACCGTATTCATCCCAGACTAGCTTTAGAGCAAGATGTGGATTGTTCTGAGCTTGACGAGCATAGTCTTCGGCATGAACATGCCATTTACTTAATAATGCAACATTAATCAAACCATTCACTCCTAAGATTTTTTGAATTTTTAATTAATACGGATCATTTTAGATTTTATGCTAATCCCCACAAAATAGCAACCTATAAACCTGACTTTTTTACGGTTTTAAATCGAAACCTATCAAAAAAACACCAAATCCCACAGTTGATATGTGGCATTTGACGTTTTATATAATCAACAATAAAAAAGTCTTCATAAAAAACGTGCAATTTATAACAAGGAGTTATAAAAATGCACGTTTTTTCCGCTTACGAAAATTCTTTTATTTCTGAAGTTGAAACGACAATAATTTCAACACCTATCTTTTCTATTTCATATAATATTTTTTCATCTGCCATATCGCTAGTAATAAAAAGATCAACTTGGTCAAAATGGCAAAATGACGTCAATCCCGCTTTTTGTAGTTTACTATGATCAGCAAGGACAACGATTTTTTGTCCAGCTGAAACCATTGCTTTTTTCATCTCAGCCTCATATAAGTCCGAGCTTGTAAAACCTTGTCTTAGTGAGATACCGGATGTTCCTAAAAAGACATAATCTGCATTGTATTTTTTTAATTCTATTTCAGCCTGCGGTCCGACTGTACTTAGAGAGTTTCTTCTAAGCTTTCCTCCAAGAAGATAGATAGAGGTTGAATCATTCCTCGTACATGCCTCCGCAATATTCATTGCATTCGTGATAACCATTAAATTGTTGATACCTTCTAGCCCACTTGCCACATGCCACGTTGTAGAACCTGCATCTAATATTAATGTTTGCTCCGGTTCGACAAGCTGAGCAGCTCTTTTACCTATTAATTGTTTTTCCTGATAAAATTGACTCTTTCTTTGCTGGATTGGTAATATAGAATCATTTCGATGGAGCTCATCAACTAATATAGCACCGCCGTAGTTTTTTTGAACGAATCCTTCTTGTTCAAACTGATGTAAATCACGACGGATTGTCTCTTCAGAAACGTTAAATTGTTTGACGAGTTCAGATACCTTAACACTTCTATTTTTTAGCAATAGTTCTTTTATCATATTTCTTCTCTCAACAGCAATCATTTATTCCTCACCTCTTTCGTGTTGGTTTACTTTCTCATTTTACAAACGAAATACGTATTCTGCTATTAATTTCTGAATTCCCCTAGTGCGCTTTTATTCTTTATATTATAACCGCTCAAATGAGGATTTCCCAAAAAGAAGGTTGAGAAGTGCAAATCCACTTCTCAACAGCCCCCCTTATTTCTCGTTCCACTCAAGCATATTTGTTTCACTAATTGGCTTTGATGCATCCTTAGGAATTCGGAATGTTTTTATTTCTGATGGTTTAAAGGTCGTTTCAATCACTCGATTCCATTTTGGCAATGTAATCTTACAAGTTGTACTATCATTCGTCGTTTCATAAGCACGAATAATAATATCATCATTATCTTCAGCTATCTTCATAACATTTACAATTACGTTATCAGCATCGACATCGATAAAGGTGTCTTTTTGAGGGAGCTCACCTTTGTGATACGTTTCAATAATGGTGACCGGTTTTTGGTTCAATTCTGCTGCCTTCTTTACTGTATTTGCCGTTTCCCAATTCCCTTCATGAGGAAGCATAGAGTAAGTAAACGTTTGAATGCCTTGGTCAATAAATGTATAATGTTCTGACTCTACTGGCTCTTTTGGATCATGATGAGCATAAATTGGACTACGAAGAACAGTGATGCTCATTTCCTTATTATGAATATCAAAGCTATACTTTGCATCATTTAATAGACTTAACCCATACATTTCTCCTGTTGATGGGTGCGTTCCTGAAATATCAATCCAACTTTGTCCAGGCTCTTCCTCTCCATTACATTCACGCACGATAGAACCATAAGGAATCTCATATGTTCCTTTTCTAAAGATTAGATTAACAGGGAATTTTAATTTCAACACTTTGAACTGTTCTTGCCAATTCACTGTTACATGTACGTCGATTTGGTTTAATTCTTTGTACATTATAAAATCCTGTACAATGGTTGATTTTCCATATTCACTAGTAACACGAATTACAGACTTTACAGGCCCATGCTCAACTCGTTGAACGGATATTGCTTTGAATTCTCCAACTACATCTGTATATTGAAGGACATTATGAGACCATGTGTCGCTTTTATCATCTATGACAACAGGTCTTGCAGCCGGTCCATCTAATAATTCCAAATTTTTATTCTTGTCATAAAGACTCGTAACAAAGCCTGTACTCGGATCAATTTCAACACGATACGTATCATTTTCTAAAGTTGTATCATCGGCTTTAATCGTTGCAAACGTTTTATCTGACGCTTGCTTTAGAATTTTATAAACACGATAGCCCATCGCTGGTAGTTGTGCAATAAAGCTGACACGGTATCGACCTCCTGCTGTCGCATGAGACTGAACTGTTTGTAGCGCAACTTGATTTCCCGCTTCATCAACAAGGATATCGCTCTCTTTTAAGCCGCCAACTTCAAGTTCGACATTGACTTTGCTTTCCCAAGAATGTGGATTGAAGACAACAATCGGTTTCATTCCTTCTTCTTCTTCAATATCAATTCTCCAAGAGAGCGACTGAACTGCATAGTTCAACCCTCTGCTTGCAATCGACATAGCTTCTCCATGCATATCACGAGCATCATCGTAAGCTTCCTCGAGGGATGTTCCGGCTAGAATATCATGAAATTGGTTAAAAAGAACATTTTTCCAAGCACGATCATATTCACTAAGTGGATATTTTTGTTTTGTTGTCCAGTTTGCTATAGCAGAGAATTTTTCTGCTTTTAATAAGGCATTTTCTGCTTCACGATTCCATTTTTTAATACCAGAATGCACTGAATAACAACCACTCGCGTGATGTTGAAGATCATCGTGCACAACAGGGAACGGCAAACCTTTCTCGATCATCTCATCGAAAAAGCGATTCGGAGTGCTGAATACTAGCTTTGGAAAATCTGGATCTTCATTTAAGCGTTTGATACTTTCAATGTTTTCTTTCGTCGGTCCTCCCCCATGGTTACCAACACCATAAAAACACATCAAATCGTCAAATGGAGATTTTAATTCTCCAGCATTTCGGCGAACATGCTTTTCAAGACTTTTGCCCCATGTGCAATATTCAAAAGGAATCCGATAACCGAGAACGCGAGAACCATCATCCGATTCCCACCAAAAGATTCTGCCTGGCAGACCTTTTTCTTGTGGGTTTGGTCTCATCATCACATAATAATCCAACCCACTTTTCTTTAGTATTTGTGGAAGCATGCCGTGGTGGCCAAAACTGTCGACATTGTAACCTACTTTTGCCGTTACCCCAAACTTATCTTTAAAATAATGTTGCCCGTATAACCCTTGACGAACAAAAGATTCACCACTAGGGATATTACAATCTGGCTGAATCCACCACCCCCCAACTATTTCCCAACGACCTTCTTCAATGCATTGTTTTATTTCTTCAAACATCTCAGGTTCATTATTTTCAATCCATTCATAATTGGCTGCAGAAGAGTTGGTAAAGACGAAATCAGGATATTCCTTCATGCGATCAAGCGCTGAGCGAAATGTAGCCTTCGTTTCTTGGAAACCTTCTTGCCATTGCCATAACCATACCGGATCGAGATGAGCATTTCCAATCATATGCAATGTTTTTTCTTTTGTTTTTAATGATTTTGTCTTTTTTTCAATTATTGTTTCATTCATGATTAAATCCTCCTAAAGTTTGTTACTAATTGTTATCACTGCTTCTGCATGCTGACCGAACTTTCGATTCCCAACCGTTAAGTCAACAGCTATTCGCTCTCTTTTTTCTGTCAACCCAAAAGGAACTGTTACCTGAAATAGAACAGATATTGTTCCATTTCCTTCAACGATTTCAGTACATTTACAATTTTTTTGGATCCATCCATCAGGGACGATTAATTCAACCTGAATATTCTGTTCAGTCGAAAACGGATTCTTAACTTGAACAGTGAATGTCGTTGTTTCACCACTTTTAACTATAGTTTGATATGGCATAATTTTAGCACCAAAACCCTCAGCTCCAAAATCAACCTCTTCTAAAGGCAACAAGTCCCTATGAAGCTTCTCAAGCTCTTGTCCAATTTGAGAGATATGCACTAAATAATGATCAGTTATCTCAATTGGTTCACAATGCCCAGCAATAAGCAAGTCAGGCCTTATTTGTTTATAAAGAGCAGCACTGTCTTGATAATCCATCATTCTAAACCCATTATGGTAAACATAATTAAAATGATCTCCTTCGTACTGATCACCAATCGCAAGTACTTTCTTACCATCTACTTCAAATTCTATTGCGACAGCATAATAAGTGTGACCCGACTGCTCATGGAGTGTAAATTGATATTCTTCCCATTGAAACGTCTGTTTCAACGGAAGAATCCGGTCAACAGCTATGCTGTCATACCATAAACATGGCAAATTATAAGACTTTGGATTTTCTAGTACGTCCGAAAAGTTTTCAGGACACCAGATCTCTGTCCCTTCTATTTCCTTTAATAAATTAAAGCCAGCTACATGATCATCGTGATAATGAGTAGGTAGAGCAACATCAATTTTCTCCACACCGTACTGTTCTTTCAACGATTTAATCGTATACAACCAAGGCCTGCGTGATGAACGGTCAAACCCCGCTCCTGTACCAGCAATAAAATCATAGCCAAAATCAATTAATAAAGCCTTATTGTTAGCCGATAGCAATACATAGGCATTTGAACAACTTGTTCGATTTTTTAATAAATGTGGTGTAATCTCTTCATAAGGCTTACTTCTTAGTTGAAACAGCCTAGGATTCTGTTTTCTTAATTTCACAAGTTTTGATAATCGCTCAATTACAGAATCAATGGCACTAGCCGGCTCATCTATTATTTCCCCATGCGAAGGCAGAAGAAGTTCCGTCTTTTTCTCTTTTACATCTAAGAGAGACAAAATCGTAAAAGGTAGTCCTTCCCCACCGTTATAAGACCATTGAGTTGCAGCCAATGACCACACTTTCCCAGGTCCAGCTAGTAAATCTCCTGTAAAAACAACTCGTTTCCCACTTATTTCTGTCAAAAAGCTGACAGAACCAGTTGTGTGCCCAGGTGTTGGGATCACTTCAAACTGAAGGTCCCCAAATGTATACGTTTTATAATCTATTAACGTCCCCTCCACGAAAACAGACTGAAGGAGCGAGAAACGATCCTGTCTCATATTATAATTGTTATCAAGCTCTCGCGATTGCCAATATCGATCGACTTCAGCAAATAAATCTTTTTCTGCAGCCGGTACCCATATTGGAATGTCCTTTTCATTGGCGCGTTTTAACCCTTGTCCTTGGTCACGATGATGATGGGTCATTAAAATAGCCGCGACATGCCTAACTCCTATCGAATGAAGTTCATCTAAGACATCACCAGATCCAAAATCTATTAAGACAGCATTCTGTCCATTCTTGACAACGTAAACATGACATGTATCTTCATATAAATATAGATTGTCTAGTACCTGCTTCATTTCTTCTCCTTCCCGGTAGAATTTACATAACTAGAGTGGATTAATAAGATTTCTTTTCTCCCCATTGGTTTTCTTCATTAAATATATGAATCGTACCTTGTTGAACAGCATTTTCTGCAAAAATATACATAGCCGTAGACCAGGATTGTCCTCCGTATCCCATTGGGCGACCAGATAATCCATGAAACCATTCGTTAAATTCCCATTCCTGCCTTTTGCCTAATCGATTCATTTCAGCCAGCTTTTCGAGTTGCTTCTTAGCTTCCTCCACTCTTCCTGTTTGAACTAGCGCAGCAACATAAAAGCCGCCAATAAATGGCCACGCCCCACCATTATGGTAATGATGTGGTTGATTTAAATTGCGAACGCGATAATAATCTTGCCAGTCTTTTTCACCTGGACGAATAACAGGGTAAAGGGCTTGCACAGGGAACGGATCGTTCAAGCCACATCCATCAATATAATCAAGGATTTTATTAGCTTTTACCTTGTCTGCAACACCAAATACTATAGCCATTAAATTGCCCAATGTATCAAAGCGATCCGCATAATCTCGAAAACCCATGTATGGCAAATAGAAAGGGCGTTCAACAAGTTCCGTTTCCACTCGTTTCAATGGATATAACCATTCTTTCCGTTCATTCGTAACCCACTCATAATCATTAGGTTCTTCAGGTCCGACCCAAAGAAGGACATTTAGTTTCTGGTGAACATCTCTTGCTTGATTGGCATAATATTGGGATTCACGTTCAAGTTCTGTTGCCATGAAAGCCATACACTTCCAAGCTGCATAATAAAGAACATTGTCAAAAAGCACATTATAACGATTTGCAAACAGATCTGCCCAATCCATCGCTTCATGAACTTCTAACAGGCCACACTCATTTGAATCCTGATATCTTAACCACAGGAGTGCCTTTTCTAAACTTGGCCACGCTTCAGTTAAAAAAACTTTGTCTTTCGATACCATATAGTTATAATAATGGCCAATAATATACCAAAGGTTCCCGTCAACACATCCTGCATGAATGGAGTCTTCTAGAGCCATTCCTTCTTTTCCGTTCACTTCAAGCTTTCCTCCATGAGCGATAAGGGCTGGATCATCAACATTTGTAAACCCTACATTATGAGGGATTTTTCCTAATTCAGATTGAAACGCTCTCAACGTCTCAAGAGAACGTCTATGGATCGCTTTTCCTTCTGGATCATTCGTTAATAGCAAACCAAGTCCGCAAATCATGCTATCTCTTGCCCATACTTGTTGGTAAGCCTGATTAGATCCTAATAATCCGAGCTCGCCTCCATTTCCAATTAATCTTTTTTCTGCATGGAGTCTCGCTTCAGTTGTCAAACGTTCCATATGTGACAGCCTACTCATAAACCTCTTCCTTCCGTACTTCTGCTTTCTTTCTTGCGTAGTCAATTAGTGGTTGGACAACCGTTCCAGCAAATCTCATTGGATGTTGTTCAATCTCATTCACATTTTCTACTAACCAATTAAGTGGACCTTTAACATCCTTATTATTTTCAACTGCCCTCAAAACAGCAATCGATCTTCTGCCAGCCCACGCCCAGCTCTCCATTAATTGAATCCATGGGATAAGTTCATTTCTTAACTTATAATTACCCATCCGAAATTTAAGTTGGTAACCCGCTTCATCAAGACTATCAAAATATTGGTAGAGTTCTTGGACAGCATAACTAGTTGTTGCTTTTTCCCCTTCGTATAGGGAATCCATTGTAGCTTTAGTTAGAAGATCTAATGTTTTTGCTTCATTGTGTCCAAGGCAGGAATAAAGAGAGTTTTCTGCGAAACGTTTCAAATCATCAACGTAATCTTCTCCTCCAATTTTCAAAAGAGCTTTCTCCCACGATGCCCATGGTTGATAATTTATAGGATCGAAAAAGTAATCAGCAAATGTCAGTAACGATATTTTTGAAGCCTCAACCTGGCTCATCGTATTCACAACAAACCCTTTGCTACTTTTATACAAGGATGCATCCCTACCCGTAATCGGAGAGATATGCATCTCACCCGTCATCGCTAAATCATTAACCGGATAATTATCCCAAATTATAGGCTTTCGATTAACTGCATTAGCGAACTCTTCTGCATCCAGTTGACTAATCGTAGGTGTCGTTATATCCGCCCCTGTATAAAAAATATCAATATCTGGATGCAACCCATTTCCGATTTCATATATATAAGAACTAAATGGAGGCGTTCCGTGATAGTCGGTTGGACAAAGCATTAAATGACATGATTCATCTAACGTTTTTAGCCAATCATAAAGTTTGTTACAAAGCTCAACATGAGCATGAGCATAACTACGAAAAGCCCTTTTTTCTTCCTCGTGTAGAAATTCAGACTTTATATCATCAAGAGTAATGGCGAAGGTACGAACACCTAAATCATAGAACGCCTGAAATTTCGTTTGAATATACGAAAAATCTTCCTCCGACGCATAATTGATCGAAACACCAGAACCAATCGAATAACAGAAATCAACTCCAACTTCTTTGGCTATCGCAATTGTTTCTGAAAATTGCTTCATAATAAAATCAGGGTACGGCTCACGCCAGCGTGCTCGATGCTGTCGGTCGTTCTTTGGTCCATAAATATAAAAGTTATAACCCTGTTCTCCAATAAATCTGATTAAATCGTTACGTTCTGGCGTAGTATAAAAAACACCATAAAATCCCTCGATCACTCCACGAATTTCGAATGGAGACTTATTCATGAGGTATCCCTCCTTTTTGACCGTCTAGAAGAAAACAATGAAATTCAGAGTCTTCATCAAGTACGTCTAGTAATTCATCAATCAATTCAACAAGACGTATTCTAAAATCTTGCATCGTTGACCACCACTCTTGATCCCAATGAGAATTTTTCACCTTACCCTTTAGATCCCGCAGTCAAGTTCATTCCTTCGATGAAATAACGTTGGAAAATAAAGAAAAGTATAATAACTGGTAATAAAACCATGATTGAACCGGCCATCAAGAAGTTCCATTGAGTTTGCACCTGTCCTTTAAACACCTGCAAACCAAGCTGTAACGTATATAAAGACTCATCATTCAGATATAGCAATGGTCCAAGGAAGTCATTCCATGATCCATTAAACGTAAAGATAGCAACCGTCGCAATCGCAGGCTTAGAAAGAGGTACAATAATTCGTAGCCAAATATAAAAGTGACTAGCCCCATCAATCTTTGCTGCTTCTAATAATTCATTGGGAATCGTTAAGTAAAACTGTCTTAATAAAAATATAAAGAACGCTCCCCCAAAGAATTGAGGAATAATTAATGGTAGGTACGTATTTAACCAACCTAACTTAGCAAACATGACATATTGTGGGATTAACGTCACAAAACCAGGGAGCATCATTGTCGCTAAAAGAATTGCAAACCAGACATTTCTTCCCTTAAACTTAATTTTGGCAAATCCATAAGCAATAAAAGAATTAGAAAGAGTATTCGCAAATACGGCAAAGAAAGTTAGAAATAAAGTATTCAATGTATAACGCCAAAAAGGAGCTGCTTTGAACGTTTCTATATAATTTCCTAAATGCCATTCACTCGGCCAAAAAGTCGGTGGATACACCATGATTTCTTGCATACTTTTTACAGAAGTTGCAAACATCCACCACATAGGAGATAAAAGCAAGATGCTACCCGTAGCAAGAATGGTAAAGACAATGATATTTGTTATACGCCTTTTGACCTTTACACTTTCAAAGTAATTTTTTTTAACTCCGACTACACTCACTTACGGTCCCCTCCTTCATAATGTACCCACTTCTTAGCAAACACTAAGTTCCCTAAGGTCAATACAAACACAATAAAGAATAATACCCACGACATCGCCATGGCATAACCCATGTCAAAGCTTACAAAAGCCTTGTTCCACATATGGAGATTAAAGAATAATAGGGAATTCGCAGGTCCCCCTTGTCCATTCTCTGTCATAACATAAGCTTCTTGGAATACTTGAAAACCACCAATTGTACTCGTAACAATATCAAAGAAAATGATTGGCGTGACCATTGGAAGTGTAATATGAAAAAATTTACGTACTGAAGTTGCTCCATCAAGGTCAGCAGCCTCATACAATGACTTAGGAACGCCTTGCATACTCGCAAGATATAATAGCATCGATCCGCCTACCTTCCAGAGACTCATGAAAATGAGTGCTGGTTTAGACCAGTTCGGATCAAACAACCACGCAGGTCCACTTATTCCAATCCACGAAAGCATGGTATTTATTAAACCTGAGTTTGGACTTAGTAATTGCATCCAGAGGAAGTACACACCTACACCAGATAGAACTGCAGGTAGGTAATAAATCGTTCTAAAAACTCGCATCCCCGGAATACCTTGATTTAATAAGGTAGAAAGAATTACAGCTCCGATTGTAGTTAAAGGTACAGATATGGCTACAAAGTAAAGTGTATTCCATAAAGAAATCCAAAACAGTTCATCTCTAGTAAACATACGGATATAATTACTAAGTCCCACAAAATCCATTCTAGAAGTGACATCATAGTTAGTAAAACTACCATACAATGAAAACAAAAGAGGACCCGCAGTAACAAATACTAGTCCAATTAACCAAGGGAAAATGAACACATAACCATAAATCCCTTCTTTTTGCTCTAATGACAAGCGCTTTTTATTTTTCGGCAATTTTAGGTTCGGTTTATTAGAAGTCTCGGTCTGCTTTTGCACGAAGCTCAACCTCCTTAAATTTTAAATAATCAGGGAGCGAATACTCACTCCCTGATCTTGTCAAAACCTACTACTTACTTATTATCTTCCACTAATCTCTCAACAGCCGCTTGTGCATCATCTAATGCTTCTTGCGGTGTTTTATCACCAAGGAAAATTCGATCTAACTCTGGATTGACGAGACTCATAAAATCTGGTGCTTCTAGCGGCATCGGGGTTAAAATAGTATGATCCATATTATCAACCGCTGCCCCATAAACTAACTGTCCATCTTCATTTAGCTCTGGATTAACTGCAGCATTATTAGCACCTTCGATGTTAGCTACATTTTCAAAGTTCATGATTGCCCAGTATTCTTGAGCTTCTGGTCCAGTTAGATATTTGATAAATTCAAATGATGCTTCTGGATGCTCTGCACCAAATGGAACTTCTGCTACGAAACCGCCGCCCCATGATGCATGACCATTACCTGCTCCAAATTCAGGAAGTGGAACAACTCCGAAATTCAGATCAGATGCATAAGCCTCAATTTCAGCATAGTGTGTTGAATTATTAACGATCATGCCAACTTTTCCATTAAGGAATGGATTTGATTGTTGATTCCCAAACTCTGCTTGGAAAGCATTAATCACAGTTAAGCCATAATGGTCTTCATACTCTTTTACCCATTCAAGAGCTTCAACTGCTTTAGGTACATTAATCACCGGTTCACCAGTTTCAAAATCCCACATACCGTGCCCTGTTGCATTTAACATATAAAGGTCGGCACCAGCACCGTAACGTGGCAAGAAACCAATTCGATCATATGTGTTTCCGTTCTTTATATCCATTTTCATTGCATACTCTTTTAATTCATCCCAAGTTGTTGGTGGTTGTTCTGGATCAAGACCAACTTCTTCAAAAATATCTTTGTTATAAAATAAAACTCGCGTATCAGTATTAAACGGTACTGCGTAAGGTTCACCTTCATGAACAACCCCATTCCATAATTCAGGGTAGTAATTATCACTAAAACCCGGCTCGACAAACTCTGCTAGATTCGTAACTTGATTTCTTTCAGCACGCTGTCTAACCGCATTATTTTCATTAATCAAAACATCTGGCGGATTCCCAGCAGCTATAGATGCTAAACTCTTTGTCCAAATGTCTCCCCACGGTAAGAATGTGTGTTTCACCTGAATTCCATCTTGTGAATTGTTGAAGTCCTCGATGATTTTTTCGATTATTGGACGACGTGTTTCCGATCCCCAAAACGTCCAGAAGTCCAATTCGATTACTTCACCAGAACTTACATTTTCTTCTGAATCTGAACCTGTGTCTGAATTAGTTTCGCTACTAGCATCTTCTCCACCAGAACAAGCAGCTAACAGACTTCCAAGAAAAAGTGCTAACATCAAGAACATTAGTAAAGATTTTTTTACGCCCATTTCCTTTCCCCCTCAACAAAAATAATTTCATTTTTACAAAACCAACAAAAACCACAATTCTCTTAAACTACTTCTCAATACCGTTATAATCTTTTAAGAACCTTAACAACAACCCTTTGATTATGTAAATTACCAACCTTCCAAATGTGAGATCGTTAAGGTTATTTGTGGTTTTGTGTTGCTTGTAAGTACATTATTGACTGAATGCGCTTTCAATGTCAACATTTTTTTGAAAATTCCTCATCTTTTTTATATAAAAAAAAGATAGGAGCATTCTCCTATCTTTTTTTATGTCAATTTAAGTTTTTTCATCGCATAATGATTCGATTTACACATCATTAAAGCTGGTAGACTTCCAACAAACAAGAACCCAAATCCTGTTATAAAAACAAACGCCAATATAGTCAACAATACTCCAATTAATACCATAATTGTAATGATTGGCTGCTTCAGTGCAACCATTAGCCCAAAGAACAAAGTTTTATGTACAGAAAAACCAAAATTCAAATATAGTGGGACACTATAAATCATCGTTACACAATACAATATACTGGTAACAAGCAGTGCATAATGAACAGTTAAAAAGAAGGGTCCATCTAATTCGCCATTATTTACAAGCTGTAAATTTAAAAATAAGAAAAAGCCAATTATGATAAAAGTTAACCCATAAAGGTAGCTTTTCCAAAATAACCCTTTGAACTGTTTCCAGAAAGTAGGGAATATATCAATTTCCTCGTCTTCTTTAAACCATTTGTTAGCTACTGCTAAGAGTGCGAACGTACTCGGAATAATTGTAATAACCGGCAAACAAAATAAAATCCAAACTAGATTTACATATACAAGCTTCCACACCCACTCCATAATAAACCAAATACCTTTTTTATACATGCTTAACTCTCCTAGACTACAATGTTATAAGTTAGTTTAACCTTGTATGAAAGCTCTTTCAAGCATTTTATGATAATGTTATTGTGGAGGAAGTACCCAAATAAGCAAAACTCACAAAAGAATTACTTCAAGATAGATTACTTTTTATGTACTTTGGAGGTTGTAATAAAAATGATTACATTACTAGCGAAGCAGAGCATTGATCCATTATATGAAGGACATTTCGCTTCACATAAAACATTCAAATATATTACGGAATTACATATCCACGACTTTTATGAACTATTTCTTATTACGGAAGGAAGTATTTTTCATATTATTAATGGAGAAAAGATCCTTTTAACTGCAGGGCATCTTGTATTTATTCGTCCAGATGATCAACACTATTTTGTACAAAATGCAAAAAATACATTTCAATTGTTAAATCTAGCTATTCTAAAACAAACAGTTAAAGAGCTTTTAAAATATCTTGGACTAGGCTTTGCGTCAGGCCGGTTACTTGATCAACCAGAACCGCCACAAGTCCTGCTTACAAAAAAAGAAATTGATTACATTTCATACAAGTTTCAATTATTAATGATCATCCCTCCTAATCAGAGTGACAGAATAAGGACGGAAATTCGTTCACTATTGGCTGACCTACTTATCCGGCATTTTTCCATTCCTCACAAGCAAAAGAAGAACGAGCATAATTTACCTAGCTGGCTCATTAAATTAGAAAACGAGATGCAAAAACCCGATTCCTTCATAACAGGCCTAAAAAAATTATACGAATGTACGCATAAAAGTCCTGAACACATTAGCCGTACAATAAAAAAATATTATGGAAAAACTCCAACTCAATGGATAAATGATTTCCGTTTAGAATATGCAGCAAATCTTTTAATTTACTCTGATAAAACGATTGTTATAATTTGTTTTGATTCTGGCTTTGAAAATGTAAGCTACTTCTATCAACTTTTTAAGAGGAAGTTCACTATCTCTCCCGCCCTTTATCGGAAACGACATCAGAGATTATTCATTTTAAACTAACCTAGTGTAGAAAACGAAAGGGTCTATATATTAGAATACTGACCCTTCGAATTTTCACTCCCTAACTCTAAGAACCTTCAACAAACTTTATACTAGAAAACTTTTATCATTTTTAATTTCCTATTCTACTTTTTCTAAGATTACTCTCTCGCCTTTTCCCTCTATCATTCTTGAACCAAAATATTCCCTTTAGAAGAATACGAATAAATCAATAAAGTACAAAAGTGATCAAATAATAATAAGACGATCAATGAAAGTACATATAAAGTTTCTTATAAAGCTCTATTTAATAGGGAAAATGAATTATTGATCACTCTAAAAAACGAATAAAAATTCAATATGAGGTGATTTGTTATGAAAGTAGCTTTCCATACAGCTAATTATTTTGCTCGAGCTTCTCATTATCAAACGACAATTGCGGATTGGGGTGCAGCAGAACGTCGAGTCATTGAACAGTTCAGCCTCGCTGAATTTGATCAAATTTGTTCAGATATATCTGCAGCGGGCTTCTCCAATATAGAGCTGTGGATGGGACACGCTTTTCCTAAATTCATGACCGCGTATTTAGCAAAAGAGCTTAAGTCGATTGTAGAGAAACACCACTTGGACATAATTGGTTATTCTTGTTCATTAGGAGACCCTATACGATTTCCAAAGTGGACCCGACTTTGCTTTGAAACTTGTCAAATGCTTGGAATTGAAATGATTACAAGTGGAATTACCAAAGAAACAGCACCTGTTATTTATAGCTATTGTCGTGAATACGGGATAAAAGTGGCGGTCGAAAATCATCCTGAGAAACACCCTGAAGAAATCAGAAAAGTAATTGGCGACTATGGAGATATGTTAGGCGCTGGAGTTGATACTGGCTGGTTTGGAACGCAAGGTTTCCCGGCACATGAAGCATTGCGTCAACTAAAAGGCCATCTTTTCCATGTACATTTAAAAGATGTTAAGGAAGTAGGTGAACATAATACTGTGGAGCTCAACAAGGGTGTAGTCAATATTGTAGAATGTTTAAGTGTTTTAGAGCAAATTGACTACAAGGGGATCATTTCGATTGAAAATGAAGCGGCTGACCGTGACCCGACGAATGAATGTATAGCTAGTCTTAATCTTGTAACCAGTATCGTAACAAACTAGGATAACCGAGCTCATAAATTATAGTAGAATAGGAGTGATTTCAATGGTTCGTATAGCTGTTGTCGGTACAGGCTGGCATGGACAAGGACATTTAAACACGATGAAAGAAATGGCCCTCATCGAAATTGTCGGGATTTGTGATGTAAACCAAGAAATGTTAACAAAAGCCGCAAATAAATTTAATGTACCTGCATTCAAAAATTATATTCAGATGTTAGAGGAAACAAAGCCCGAAGGAGTCGTCATTGTAACACCTCCCAAAGCTAGAGTAGAGCTAGTACGAGACGCTGCCATTCGTGGTATTCATTGTTTCATTGAAAAACCACCCGCCAAAAGTATAGATATGGCAAAACAGATTAGTGAAATTCTAAATGAAACGAAAGTAATAAATAGCGTAGGCTTTATGTTTCGTTATTCTAAAGCTGTCGCCAAGTGCCGGGAAGTATTAAGCGGACGGGATGTCAGTATCATTCGTAGTGCCATGCTTGACGGAATTGCCCTACGCGAAAATTGGCCTGGCTGGTTCTTTATCAAAGACATTTCAGGTGGCCCAATCTTTGATCAAGCTATACATATCTTTGATCTTTCTCGTTATCTAGTTGGAGACGTAGCACAAGTCACTGGATTTCAAGGTAATCAAGTAAAGCAGCAGTCTGATACCTTTACCATTGAAGATAGCTTCAGCCTAGCATTACGTTATCAAGATGGCGGCCCCTTACAAACACACAATCACTCCTGGGTATATCCAGGATTCATGTGCCAGTTAGAATTTATTTCTGATTCGATGCACCTTACACTAGACATACACAAAGGAAGTATCAGCGGCCATGTCGATGAAGAAGCGATCTCCTATCAAGCAGAGGATTCCCTATATGAACAGGAGCTTGAAGCGTTTGCAAGAGCCATTTTGAATAACCAACCAGAACTGGTCTTATCTACATACGATGATAGCCTTAAATCTCTAAATGTTACAATAGCGATGCTCGAAGCGTTAGAAACTGGAACAGTAGCTAATGTACCAACTACTTAGAATTCGTTTTTACACATCAAAAGAGGTGTCCTAAGGTACAAACCTTAAAGACACCTCTTTCTATTATCCAGAAAATGCACTAGCTGTTACGATTCGGTGATACGAATTTCTTCCTAATGCTCCTTCAGGCATTACCCACGGCGCATCGTGATATAGACGATCTTCTTCTAACTCTTCAATATTGTCAACATTCCCAATAAGCCAATTTTGCAGTCTTTCATAAGCTGAATCTAGACGAGTGATAACTCCTCCATATCGAATATCAAGCACTTCCCATCCAAACGGTTTATTTGTCGAAAACCAAAGGGTACGGTGAAGTTTACGTAACTCATCTACCGCTTTTCTCAAAGGACTAAGTTGATCTGATAATCTCTTTATTTCTTGCCTATCTTGACTATCATAAGCACTCTTTAGCTTTAGACCAAACTCTGCTTTTACACTGAGAACGCGAGCAAGTTGAACATAGTAACTAAATATAGAGCTCCACTGTTGGTTACGATCTTTCGCTTCTATTAAACGGCTAGCTAACTCTTCATAATGCTGATTCATTGGCAGTCCCTTAATGTTAGCATCATACAGACCCGTCAGCACATCTTGATATAATAAAAACTTGGATGGATGGGATTCTTTTAAGTTGCCTTTTGACACGCCAGGAGTTTCATCAAAGTCATTTAATGTTAAAAAGTCCTCTATATTACCACCGACACAGAATGAAAAGCGTTCAGCAAGTCGTGTACGATCGACTTTTTCTGCATAGCCATGTTCGGCAAATAGTTGTAAGCCAACTAAGCCTGAATATGGATGTGTTTCTGCACCATTATCGCCCCACATTGTTGCAAACACTTCTTTTACACCTGTTTTTTTACAAGCAGAAAGAGCTGCATCTGTTGTCGCAAAGGTTTTGCCATAATTCGGAGCAATGCCATTCCAAGTCCAAACTCCTCCTGCAAAAATAGGATTTGACCCAAATGCCTTATGCTTTTCAATAAACTTTTGATAAAACGCCTCATCCGTGTGATAATAATCCCAATAGACTAGTTGAAGATTCTCAGGAATTGATTCAATTACATCTGCTGGAATGTCCGCATTTAGATCATAATAATTACCATTCTTTGAACCTAATCGAAAGTACATATCACTCCAAATTATTGGATTCAAGTGGTATTTATCCGCAATGGAGACAACCTTTTTCAAGTGTTCATTCATAATCGAAAAGCGTTGTCGATACCCATTCTCTTCTAAATAAGTTCCTAATCCAAGTCTATGTGCCTCATCCATTCCAATATGAATGCGATTTGTACGAAATGGTCTACTCGCTGTTTGGATTAAGTCTTCAATAAACTTATACGTTTTTTCTGATCCTACTAGAAGAATATCTTCCGTATCTCTCATTTCACCAGCATAATTCCATTTCAACGCCTCTGTCAAGTGAGCCAACGTCTGAATACATGGCACCATTTCAATACCTAACAGGTGGGCGTAATCATCACAAGCTTTTAATTCCTCTTCACTATACCGTCCGCGCATATAACCAAAATACGGGTAATTCTCGACTGCAAACGTATCTTCTGTATACATCATAACCACATCTAAACCCATAATCGCCATTTTTCTCAATAACAATTGAATTCCAGAAACAGTCATCACCGCATTTCGTGAAGCATCAATCATAATGCCATTCATCGTAAATTGAGGTACTTCAGTAATTTGAAATTCGGTACTACGTTGAACTTCTTCTATCCATAGACCCAGAGCACGAAAGAAGTGAATCCTTTTCTCATAAGCAATAGCACCTCTTTCCTTATTGCAATCTATTTCGATCGGTCCCTGTTTTTGCTGAATATGTATTGGAAACCCCTTTTCATCTTGCTGTATTCCTAATTCATTACATATGATATCTAGGCCATCTGCGAGAGTTTCTACCTCTCCTTTAAAACAAACGTTCACCCTTACCCCTCCTCTATTTATCTATCATTCGGCTATATACACCGGGAAATGAATTCTCAATAATTGTTGCTCCGACACATTTTTGATAAAAAGGTACTGCATCTGTTACCCAGCCAATAATCGCATAACCAAAGCCTGCTTCCTTCATCGCTAATAAGCATTTCTTTGTTAATAGAACACCGATCCCTTTTCCTCTTAATTCTTTGGATACACCGAGAGGCCCGAAATAACCTTTTGCTGTAGACTCATAACAAGCAAATCCTATTATTTCTTGATTTTTCACAGCAATAAAACATGTCACTGGACTTGTAGTTAGCGCAACCTCACATTCATTTACCCATGTATCAGTAAAATGACTCCGTACATATTTTAATATAAGATGCTTATCAATGGGCAAAGCTCTCTTAAACGTAATGCCTTCTTTTTTCAACGTTTCTAAATGTTTAATATGTTCATATTCATCGAGATCATATAATTTCACAAGCATATCAACCGCCATAAATAATCCTCACTTTCTGTTATCTATAATTATGTATAATCAACATTTCACACTAAAAAAAACCTTAAAGATAATACAAGATTTATTAGAAAAGGAACCCCATATAGGCGTTCCTATAAATTTAAAATCAAGCAACTCTGAACACAGTTAAACAATTTTATACTTTGGTGTTACTTTATCAAAATGTGGGTTTTCTCCACTTACCATTAACCCCATTCCCCAATCAAAGTGAGTGTCTTCAACTGGAAAATCTGAAGCATCACGGTATTGGAATAAGACATTTCTTCGATTTCTTTCACTTCGATTCACATCAGAACCGTGAATCGTTAAATAGTTAAAAAATAGCACATCACCTGGCTCAGCAGGACAAGGTGTTCCAATAGAGATTGGATATTCTTTATGATTTAAATAGTGCCTTCCTATATGTTCGATCGCTCCTTCTTTATGCGATTTAGGAATCACTCGTAAACATCCGTTTTCTTCAGTACTATCATCTAAATGAACACTTGCTGCTAACATCGTATGATTTTCATGTGGAAAATAAGGATGATCCTGATGCATTGGAAATGCAGCTCCATTTTCCGGCGGTTTTACAAGCATCTTTGAATGATGAAGCTGTACATTTGGGCCAATTATTTGTTTTAACACAGACACCATGTTTGGGTGGGCTAGTGCTTTTAAGAAAGCCGAATCATGATAGTGAACATTATGAAATCCCTTTAAAACAAGTCTTTTTAATTGTTCCTTTGGTAAATAATCGCCATCCCAAGCTGCATTCACATCTTTGTTTGCTTTTGCCGCTCTGTGAATAATACGATCTATCCCATTCTTCATCTCTTCTACTTCCTGTTTGTTAAAAACACCCTTCACTAATAAATATCCTTCTTCTTTGTAAAATTCTACATCTTTTGACTTTATCATCATTATTTCATCTCCTTATTTTTTCAATATTGTTTAAACGCTTTCATTGGTATTATAATAAAAATGACAAGTTTCAGTCTTTGGACAAAGAAGACATCCTTTTGTCTAATTACGCCATAGCGTTTGGAGATGAATTAAATGTATCTAATCAAAGAAAGCGAGAGTCGATTAAATCAGCAAGCCATATTATTGAAAAGCAAAGATGTTTCGTTTCGAGTTCATTTTTGGGGTATTGATCCCTGCTTGACTTATAATCCCATACACAGGCACTCGTTCTTTGAAATTTGTTACGTTTTAGCTGGTGAAGGAACGTACCTAGATGAAGGAATCGTTTACTCTCTTCACAAAGGTACGTTTTTCTGTTCAAGACCTCGAATTAGTCATCAGATTCAAAGTAAAGAAGGATTGTTTTTACTGTGGGTTAGTTTTGAACTTGATGAAACAACTTCTAGTTCACCATATATCGATCAATATTTATCAATGGCACAAGAGGGCATACCCGTTGTCTATAATGGCAACACTGCATCGACGGCATCATTATGGAAATCACTCCTCATCCCTGACCAAAAACAATGGGCTATTCCATCCAGTGCCTTATCTAGCATTGCCCATACATTACTCCTATCCTTTGTTTCTCTCTTTCTAAAAACTAAGGAACAGATTCAAACAAACCATCCTGTGTCAAACCCAATTCTTCAGAGAGCTAAATTATTTATCACCGATAATATAGAAAAGGAGTTAACGTTAGAAATCGTTGCTCATTACCTGAATGTCTCAACCAGACATTTGTCTCGTTTATTCTCTGAAGGAATCAATGAAAGTTTCGTTACCTTTATAAAAAAAGAAAGAGTTAAAAAGGCGAGTTATTTATTAGAGAAAACGGAACTTCCAATCAAAGAAATTGCCTCTAAAACTGGTTTCGGAAGCGTTCATTATTTCACTAGAATCTTTCGCCAGGAAGTAGGCCTCCCACCTGGACAATTTCGTCAAAACATCCGAGACTAAATAAAAATTATCAAACAGAAGCTATAAATGTATATCAGCTTCTGTTCACAATCATGTCAGGTATTACCGTCTTATTTTATGATCCCAACTAGTCTTTACACCTCTTTGCAAAGAGTCAGCAAGCATGATCCGTTCTTTTTGACTTCGAATAATGTCGTTTCGAATTCTTTCCATGTCAAATTCATTGGAAATTCTCACTTCAAACTTTTCCATGATCGGTTCATATTCAGTCAATTGAGCGAGGTCATGAACTTCATGAGGATCATTCTCTAGATCAAAGAGAAGAGGGGCGTGTTCATGAATGTACACATATTTATACCGCCCTTTTCTCACCATCACCATTGGTTGAATAGGTCCTTCTCCGTAATATTCACAAATAACTTCATCTTTCCAATCTTCATCATCACCAATGATTAAAGAATCCAGACTATCTCCATTCAACTCTGCAATCCACGTATCACAATCAGGAACATTTCCAAGCTTCATAAACGTTGCGGCTACATCCACAAGTGAAACCACTTCACTTACTCTTTTCCCTTTTGGAAAATGTTCAGGACATGAGATAACTAGAGGAATTTTAGTGGCAGGGTCATAGAACGTTCTTTTAAACCACATTCCATGTTCTCCTAGCATTTCACCATGGTCACTAGTTACGACAATGATCGTATTATCCATCATGTTTAATCTTTCAAGTTCAGAAACTATCTGTCCAACCTTCGCATCAAAATACGTAACCATTCCGTAATAAGCTCTTCGATTTTTAAGAACCTCTTCTTCTGTTAATTGACAAATATCTAATTCATGATGTTTTTGAATCCATTGATTAAAAGGATGCATCTCTTCTATTTCCACAGGAGCGACATCAGGTAACGGAATGTCGACACTGTTATACATATTCCAATATTCTTCTGTTATATGAAAAGGGTCATGTGGATGAAAGAAAGAAGCACACAGAAAGAAAGGCTGTGTTTCCTTCTTTCTCTTAAACGTTCTAATTTGCTCAACTGTCCGGTGTAAAACCTTTTCATCGTAATCTAGATTGTTGTTAATTTCGCAAACTCCAGGATTTTTTAACCGATTTACTCCAGTGCCATGATTATGATAAACCCCTTTCGTCCAATCAGGTGTAAGGTCAAATGCAGCTGTATGAATATCTTTCGTCAAACGATGCTCAAACCCATGCAATTGATCTGGACCAACAAAATGCATCTTCCCTGATAATACCGTCTCATAACCAGCCCTTCTTAAATGATGCAAAAAAGTCGGCGTGTCAGCTGAAAATTCAGAACCATTATCATAGACTCCAATTTCATTTATATGTTTTCCTGAAACAAAAGATGCTCTTGATGGAGCACAGATCGGCGAATTACAGTAAGCATTTTCGAAGGTTACACCATTTTGCACTAACCGATCGATATTCGGTGTTTTCACAACGGGATGCCCTAATGCCCCAATAACATCAGGAGCCATTTGATCCGCCATAATCATAACAATATTCGGTTTCGCATGTTCCATTGCCTTCCACTTCCTTTTGTTAAGACTCAAGTTACTATTTATTATTTTTACCTTCTTGAAGCTCAAGTTTGTGAAACAACGGCAAGGCAATCATTAGCCAAAAATAAGCAATTGCACTACCTAAGAAAAACGGAATGATTCCTGGTATTTTACTCATAACAAAAATCGTCCCATATCCAATAAACAGCATCCAAAGAGCTCGAAAAGGAGAGGAAAATGCCATTAAAATTGATAGTTTCAAATATTGATACCATTTCAATTCAAATTGCACGTAAACAGGAAAGAAAAAGACTATGGCCAGCAGGTAAACGAAAGCTAATATATATAATAAGAGTTGAAAGATTTGCTGATACAATGAATCACCGAATTCGTAAACCATCACATCAACATACAATACATAACCAATCAAAATCAAAATGAGCCCTGCAGCATTTGATTTTACAAATTCTTTCTTGAAACTAGTCCAGAATTCTTTAAAAATGGACATCTCAAGCTTTCTTCTCATCCATTTTCTTAAGACGGTAAACATGGCAACCGTTGCTGGCACAAAGCCTAAAAATAGTAATCCTAGTAGAGTAAATCCAATCCATAATAGGTTTATATAAGCCAAACACGCAAACCATTCGGAAAAACGAGCTAGTCCACTTTTCCAATCCTGTTTCTCCATTTTTCCAGCTCCTTTTCTAAGATGCGGTATATAACATTTTATAGACTATTTATTTATATTAATTACGATAGCCGGTTCATAAGAGGAACAATCAACTACATAAATTGGTTGTTCTTCATTCAATCGACTCACTGTCACGGCTTGACCGTTTACCGTTACAAGACTTGGTTGTGTCTCGGCAACAAAGGCAAACTTGCCACCTTCTTTTAACTGTACAGATAGCGATTCTGTAGATGAATAATTCGTTTTAAATGTAGATGATGAAATATATTTGTCTATTAACCCTATAGGTGCTAACTGAGACTGTTTAGTTATAAATAGAAATAACTCACATTCCTCTTGAAGCAAGGTAATTGGTTTTCTCTCACCCATTTTCATTACCTCTACCTTTTGCTTAAAGTAATCGTATACAAAGTACTCATCAGCACTTGCTCCCTCAATATCAGATGGGCTTATCGTTCCTTCTACCTCGTTTCCAAATAAATCCACATTGAATGTGGCGATCACTCCTGCTTCACCAGATGTATTCCACACCTTTAACGGTACTCTATCACAAGTAGGATCATTTAGGAGAATATCAGCAGTTGGTTTACCAGGTTGATCACAACGTAAGATTCGTCCATCCTGATATATTAAAGGCCATATTACTTCAGGAACCGTTTCTCCGACAGCATCACTGGTGTAAATAGGACCACCACTCACTGCTCGTAACAATGCATGACGTTTGGCATCTTTGTGTTTGCTCCAAAACATATCCCAATCACCCCAGTATAATTCACCATGATAGAATGAATTATAGACATTTTGTATAGCATGTTCAGCAAACCCATTTTCATCCTCTGGAACAAAGTCATCACCGCTTCTTGAGACAGCAGAAATCGGGCGGTTCCAAATATTCTCAGACGCCATACCCATACAATTGATCATACAATGATCAAAATGAATTCCAACTGACGCTTCTAAGGCTTTATGAGATTCTAAGGAAGATTCTCCTACAGACATCTGCTCCATCATGAAGTTATTAATCCCACTTTGACCATCTACTTTTACAAAGTCAATCCCTTGCTTTTTCAAGTAAGTATGCCACGTATCCCAGAAGCGGTATCCTTTCTCTGAGTCAGGATATGGAATGAGTTTCTCGCTATTTGTCTTATAAATATTAGGCTCCATTTCTTTTGCTAATAAACTATCTGGATCAATCCCACCCCAATAGCCAGCAAACGTATGCCATACCCCTACCGAGTCAACACCATATGTGTTCTTCACTTGATTCGTTAAGTTCTTAAAGCCTCCTGGGAATTTCTTAGGATCGGGTTCAAATGTAGTAAGACGATCGTTTGTGGTTTTTGACCATCCATCATCAATCATCAACCATTTAACCGGTACCTGTTTTTCCTTTAATTCTTTTACCTTGTTTAAAATCCCTTCTTCGTTGACTTCTTGGTAAAATGCATCCCAACTACACCATCCTAAATGTTCTAACCTTTCTGGATAACGTTTTTCGTTAATGGCACAAGATTCCCCACGTAATTCAATAACCTCTTTCGTTATCTGTTTTGATAATTCAAAGGGCGTATCCCCTTTTCCTAATACAAAAACAGGAGTTTGACAACGGTTACGTCCACCATCATATGAAGAAATAGCTATATCAAATCCTTGTTCTGCTCCTCTTATATCTGCCTTAAAAACCGATGCACATATTGGGAGTAAATGATAAAAAGAATTCTTACTTTTCCATAGTAATGATTGAGTTCGATCTGGTAAAGTAGATAAATCATTGTTAAAATGCGGCCTAGTCCACCAATCTTTGTGGCGGTAATTCGCCATCAATCCTTCAAACTCGCCTAGCGTTTTGACTTTAATTACAACACCATTCTCAGAAGATAAATAATCATTACGTGCAAAAAGTCTTTCATGATGAATCGTTACATCTACAAAAGCATGCACAAACTGCTCATAACAGTCTAACGTAAATGAAAAATCAAACTGATTATTGTCGTTAGAAACATATTCATACCGACTATACTTACCAAATTGATTGATCCCTTCTCCTATTTCCTTGGTTACAAGATTTACATCAACACAAGTAGATTGATTGAGGGTTACTTGAAACTGCATGCCCCCCATCACCTTTTCTTCATTATTTTGAATTTGTAAATGTTTATTGTCATTATGAAGTTGAAACACTGATATTCCCCCTTATCGATGGAGCCCGTTTTAATTCTAACTTGTACAACTCAATTAAATTATTTCTTAAAATATTATTTGCAAACTCACAAGCCTCTTGTTCTGTTAATTCTCCACTTTCCACTTTTTCCGTTAGTACTTCTGTAAGGACCTTCCTTGCGAGTTTCGCATGAGCATACGTCCCTTCCACTTGACTGTAATCTCCGCCAAAGCCGATAATTTTGTTTTGTGGAACCATTTCAATCATTTGTGATAACAATTGTTTTGTAGCCGTTGGAGAAAGAATGTAACACCAAGTCAAATCCGCATAAACATTTGCGAAATTTTTTACAATTGACAAAAATTCGTTATAATACGGATATCCTCCGTGTAGAAGAACAAAGATAGCCTCTTCATATTCTAATAGTAAAGGTACAAGGTCTGTAACTTTGGAATTCGTGATGATGTTTCCGTTTGAAGATACACTAGGCTCTTGATGCCCTGTATGAATTTGAATAGGCATTTTAAAATCAATTGATCTCTGAATGATACGATGAATAAGATAATCCTGAAGTGGCTTTGCTTCATCTTGAGATAAACTTTCACCCAAATGAAACATCTTTAATTGATTGAATACTTTGGCTGCATCTTGTCTGGTTGGTTTTTCTACATGTAATGTGCGCCAATAAGCAGCACCTATCTTTGTTGCTGCCATCCCTTCTTTCACATAACGCTCAATTAATTTATCTAAGACTTGTAGATAATCTTCAAATTCATGAACAATTGTACCAGTTAATTTTTCAATAGATTTGATATCTTGCAAAGTTCGCAGTTTAAACGTATGATCCATAAACATCACTGGCCTAAACAATTCAAAGTCAACTTTTGTTGTAAATATAAGAGTAAAAGCAAGATCAATCCCTGCTTTTTCTTTCAGCACTCGTTCATATAATTTAGGATCTTGTGAGGCTTTTCGAACTCTTTCACTTAATGCAACAATACCTTCCTTTGTCCAGTCATTCATGCCATATAAATCTTCAACTGCCCAACGAAGCATTTGCGCATACGTTGTATTTTTGGTTTTATTCCAGTATTTCAAAAAAATCTCAGCTTTTTCTTCATCAGACATGTTATTGTCTCTTTCAAAGAAAGCTGAATCTAATCCTGCTGTAATTAAATCTGATCTTACATAGTGCAACAGATCAAAGAAATCAGCATTCATTTTTTGCCTGTCTTTTTGAGGAATTAAATGCTCGTGTCCATCTATTATGCGTATGTTCTGAATGTGTTGTGCTAGTGTATTCAATGTGACTGACTCCTTTTTTGAGAGTGACGACTGTCCAAAAATAAAAGACAATCGCCGCCTTATCAGAAAGTTATTCTACTTGTAAATCTGGATAAGCATTACGAACTTCATTTGTAAATCGTTCAATAATCTCTTCGTTTGAACGATTGTTTTCAACACCAGCTGCGACTGTGTCATAGAACATTCTTGAGATATCTTCATCAGTCTCTGTTGAACGTGTTGCTGGGATATCCATTACTACGTCGCTATACACATCAAGCAACTGTTGATCTCCAAAAAATTCATGGGTGAATGAATCTTTGTTGTTCTCATAAACAGTTTGAAGTCCAGGCATATTTCCTGTTGCCTCTAAGTTGTGCTCTTGCCATTCTGCGCTTGCAATATATTTGATAAATTCATACGCTAATTCTTTATTTTCAGATCCTTCATAGATAGAACGATACGTCCCACCGTCGTAATAACCTTTTGGTGTCATCGCAAGACCATACTTCTCTTCTGCCTTGCCATCTTCATTATTGACCATAAATCCTGCCCAAGCAGGCATAGCAAACATGATCACATTCCCTTCATTTAGCGCATCTCCCCAACCAGCAGAAAAGAAACCTAGCTTTGCATCGACTCCTCCATCGCGAATCTCACGCATATGATTAATGATCTCTTCCCAATTTGGATTAATTACCAACTGTCCATCCTGTACCCATAGCCCTTGGTGTGATTTTTCTACATTAAATACATCTCCAAAATGCGAAAGTAAATGAACTTCACTATCACTATCCTCTTGTACTTGTTTCCCTAACTCAATAATACTTTCCCAGTTACTAACCATCTCAGAGATTTCCTCTGGATCATCTGTACCAAGATATTTTCTCGCTTGTTCACGGTGATACCAAAAAGCTCCAGGTGATGAATGGTCAGATATTGCACGAATTTCCCCGTTCTCTCCCTCTCCTAGTGCTCTTACATACGGTACATAATCCTCTACTAATTCATCCGCTCCCATTGCCGATAAATCAGCCACAAAGTTTTGATTAATGAACTTACCCATATAGCCTCTTTCAAGATCAAAGATATCAGGTACATCTGTTCTCGTTTGAATCGCTGTCATAATTTTCGTTTGGTATTGATCACCTGGGAACACGCTTACATTCACATCAACATTTGGGTACTTCTCTTCGAAACCAGCTGCCATATCCTCAACTTGTCCAAAGAACGTCCAAATTTCTAGTTCCCCTTCTAATTCTTCTGGTGAGACCTCAGCAGTGGCCTCTCCATTTTGAACCACTTCTGTTTCCGTCTCATCGGAACCTCCACAAGCTGTTAATCCCCCAAGTACGGCCATCATTGAAGCAAATAAGGTGACTTTTTTCCATCGTTTCAAAATAATTCTCCTCCTTAAAAGTTGCGTAATTTCCCCATAAGTCTTTACAGCCTACTACTCTAGCAAAATACTTTTACTATCTCCCCCTTTTTAAAATCAACCTCTCTGCAAAGCTGTATGATCATTCTTTAATCGCACCTGCCATAACATTTCGAATGATTTTTTTAGATGCCATTGCAAAGAAAATTAAAATTGGAACAACAGAAATAACAATCCCAACATATTGCGCACCATAATCAACGTTAAACTGACTCCTAACACTAGCGATCATTACTGGCAAAGGTTGAAGCTCATTATCAAATAAGATAATCATCGGCTGCAAAAATTCATTCCACTTCCCAATGAACAAAAAGATACCTAATGTAGCAAGAGAAGGTGTTAGAAGAGGAAGAGCAATACGGTGAAAGATTTGCAATTCACTGCACCCATCAATCCGTCCTGATTCTAGCATCTCTTTAGGAACAGAAGAATCAGCTACTTGTTTTAAGAAAAAGATCCCAAACGCATTCCCAATCGATGGTAAAATTAATGGCCAATAAGTATTAATTAATCCTAACGTGCTCATTAAATTAAAGAACCCTATAATTCCCAATTGACCAGGAACCATCATGGTCGCTAACACAAAAGCAAATAACGGACCATTTCCTTTAAAGTTATATTTAGAAAAGCCATATCCAGCTAATGCTGAAAAATAAAGTCCAAGAAATGTGGAAGAAACCGTAATAATTAAACTGTTAAGAAATCCTCTCCATATAGGGACAACATCTGTCAGTCGCCCATAGTTGTTTAAAAATTGATCACCTGGGAGCAACAACAACTTCCGCGATATATCAGCATTTGCGTGTGTCGATGTAATGATCATGCTGTAAAACGGAAGCAAGCAAAGAGCCGCAGCTAAAATAAGAATGATATAAATCATCGCTCTTATAACAAAACGCTTTTTCTTGTTGATTGTGTCTTCAGTTTCAACGGCTGGATGTAAAGTCATTTTGCTCATTTCGCATCCTCCTTCTTCCTTGATCTCGTAATAAGAAGTGATATAACGGAGAATATCGCAATTAGGATGAATATCGCATAAGCAATCGCAGCTCCGTAACCATAGTTATAACGGATAAAAGCGGTTTCATATAAATACATAACCATTGTTAAGGTGGAATTCTCCGGTCCTTTTCCAAGCATCAATGGTTGATCAAAGATTTGTAAACCACCAATTATCGAGGTAATCATCGTAAAGATAAGTACAGGCCTAAGCAATGGAAGGGTAATCTTAAGTGCAGCTTGAAATTTTGATGCTCCATCAATCTCAGCCGCTTCATAGAGATCATCTGGAATTGCCTGTAATCCTGCAAGAAACACTAACATGTTAAACCCAAACCACTGCCACATCATGATCGTAGCAACGATCAGTTGTGATAAAATCGGACTATTAAACCAGTAGACAGGATCATCGACTATTCCGATTGACATTAACAATTTGTTAACACTACCAGTCTGCCAATCAAACATTAAGGCGAATAGAACACCTAGAGTGACAGGTGTGACAATGTTTGGGAAGTAAAAGATAGCGTGAAACAAATGTTTACCACGAATGAACTTTTCATGTAATACAAGAGCTAGAGTTAGGGCAATTGTAAGTTGCGGGATAATCGACAAGATCCAAATAATTAATGTATTACCAATTGACTTATAAAACAACCCGTCACTCAGCAATCTTTCATAGTTGGAGAGTCCAACAAAGGTAGGTTCATTAAACCCACTCCAATCCGTAAAACTAAGATAAAGAGAATACAATATAGGTGCTAAGCCAAATATGAAGAAAACGATGAAAAAAGGTGCTATAAAGTAATATCCATGTGACCCTTTATCAATCTTTGCAAACATTGTGTCAACTCCTCCTTTATTAAAGTAAGTTCTTACATGAATTTCGAACAATTAATTCTGGTCGTATCAATACGCGTTCTTTCATGACTTCGTCTGTATTTTTCATAATATTGATTAAACCGTCTGCAGCTTTTTCTCCCATTTCGTAAAGCGGCTGCCTTATGGTTGTAAGAGTTGGATATATCCATCTCGCTATCTCAATATCATCAAACCCAACAATCGAAAAGTCTTGAGGTACACGAAATCCTAATTCATGAGCACAAAGCAACGCTCCAATAGCCGTTTCATCATTTGAAGCAACTAAAGCTGTAAATCCCCCAAACTTCAGCAGTTCTTTCATAGCTTTGTACCCACCCTCTTTAGACCAGTCAGACCCTACAATCCACTCTCGTTTGTACTCTAGTCCCAACTCCTCTAGAGCGTTTTTATAGCCTTTGGTTCTATATTCTGTTGCTGCTATATCATTAGGTCCTGCAATAAATGCCACCTTTTCATGTCCTATCCGATGAAGATAATGTATCAATTCATGAATTCCATATTGGTTATCGACGTCAACAGATAAAATTTGTTGATCAGCTTCTCCATCCCCGACAAGTACGATTGGAATCGTAATATCCCGAATTCTCTCTAGCAGTTCTTGAGAGCGTTTTGAGAAACTGATAAAAATAAGTCCGTCTACTTGACCTTCTTGCACTAAATCCAAAAAGTCTATTTCACTTTGATGGTTTGATGTACCACTGTAGTAAACACAATGATAACGATGAGCGTTCGTTACTTTTTCTATCCCTCTTAAAATACCAGAGTAGAAATTGTTGGATATATCATCTGCCACAATTCCAACGACTTGAGTCCGACTTTGCACCAACCTTCTTGCATTTATATTCGGATGATAGTCTAACTCTTTAATAGCTGACTTTAAGGCTTCTTCTGTATTCTTCTTTACCGGTTGTCCATTTAAATAACGTGATACAGTACTTTTTGAGGTCCTTGCTAACCTAGCGACATCTTTAATCGTTGGATTCAAATTTTCCACCTCCCTGATAAGAGTCCTGCAAATTTATAGTTTCATAAAAGCGTTAACCTAGTAGATACTTTCAACTTTGGGAACGTTCCTATTTTTACTTTTGGGAACGTTCCTAAATTCATGTATACTACCTTGTTTCCTTAACTTTATGCTACTCTATTCATTTATGCTTTTCAACACATTTTGATAAAATTCTCAATTTTAACATTAATCTAAAAACAACCAATCTACCATTCTAATAAATCAGTCTCAACTACTGGTAGACCTGCATCCTTGGGTACTCGGAACGTTTTAATTTCACAAGCACCAAACTGCGCTTGAATCACTCGGTTCAACTTTGTTAATGTAATCGTTGCGTCTGTTGCCTCTTTGTTTGTTTCGTAGCAGCGAATAATTATATCATCGTTATCTTCAGCTTGCTTCATGGCACTTATGATAATATTCTCACGATCTATCGAAACATATGAATCTTTTTGTGGTAACTCTCCCTCATGAAAGGTTTCAAGCAAGGTAATAGGCCGTTGGTTTAATTCAGCTGCATGTTTCACAGTCCCTGCTTCTTCCCAGCTGTCTTCATGCGGCAGAAGAGTATATGAAAAACGTTGAATCCCTTGATCAATAAAAGAATAGTCCCCGTCTGGATCCGGAACAAGTGGATCATGATGAGCATAAATCGGACTACGTAGCACCGTGATGCTTATCTCATTTAAATGCACATCATAACTATATTTAGCATCATTGGCGATACTTAAACCGTAGCGCCCCCCCGTCTCCTTAATCGTGCCTGATACATCAATCCAGCTTTGCCCTGGCTGCTCTTCTCCATTTGCTTCACGTACGATGTGACCATATGGAATTTCATAGGTTGCTCTTCGATGGACCAAGTTCATTGGATATTTCAGCTTTAGGACTTTGAATTTTTCTCTCCAATCGACGGTTACTTTTACATCAATGTGGTGTAACTCTTTATACATATTGAAGTCTTGAATAAGTCTAGATTGACCATACTCACTAACTACCCGAATAACAGACTTGACTGATCCATGTTCGACTCTTTGAATTCGAATAGGTCGAAACTCTCCTTCGACATCATCGAAACGAATCACATCATGAGACCACGTATCACTAGTATCATTAATAACAACAGGTCTAGCTGCCTCCCCATCAAACACTTCAAACTGCCGCTCTTTATCAAATAAACTTTTAATAAAACCTGTTTCCTGATTGATTTCTAACCGGTAGTGATCATTCTCTAATACATAATCACTTGCCTGAATCATCGAAAACTCTTTCGGTGTATTTTGCGAAACAACCTTATAAACTCGATACCCCATAGACGGAAGATCAGCGATAAAACTTAATCGATTTCGTCCATTTGTTGTAGCGCTCGACTGAACAACTTGGAGAGGGACTTGTTGGCCTTTTTCGTCAATTAACATTTGGTCTTCTTTTAATCGGTTAAACTCCACTTCGACATTCGTTTTCACATCCCACGAATGTGGATTGAATACAACGATCGGTATCATTCCATCTATTTGCTCAATATTTATATTCCATGCTAATGATTGAACAGCATAATTCAGTCCTCTTCGACCGATAGACATCGCTTCTCCATGCATGTCCCTAGCATCATCGTAGGCTTCCTCCAAACTAGTACCTGCTAAAATATCATGGAACTGATTGAAAAGTACATTTTTCCATGCTTGATCATAATCAGTTGGATACGGTTGCCCTGTTATCGATTCAGCAATTACAGAAAATTTTTCAGCGGCAGCTAATAGATTTTCTGCCTCTCTGTTCCATTTCTTAACCCCTGAATGAACAGCATAGCAGCCTTTAGCATGATTTTGTAAATCATGGTGAACGACAGGAAGAGAAGGATTCTGCTTTTTGAGTTCATCAAAAAATTGATTAGGCGAGCTTAATACAATTTGAGGCAAATCCTCTTGCTCGTTTAAGCGTTTTAAGCTTTCAATGTTCTCTATTGTTGGACCACCGCCATGATTCCCGACACCGTAGAAGCTCATAAGCTCATTAACCGGCTCTTTTAATTCTCTTGCACACCGGCGAACATGTTGTTCTAAATCTTTTCCCCACGTTGTATATTCAAATGGAATCTGGAACGTCATCACTCGTGAACCGTCATCTGACTCCCACCAGAATAATCGTCCAGGCAATCCTTTTTCATGTGGACCAGGTCTCATAAAAACATAATGATCCATCCCACTTTTCTTTAATATTTGCGGAAGCATGCTTGAGTGACCAAAACTATCAACGTTATAGCCGACAGTCGCCGTAACGCCAAACTTCTCTTTGAAATAATGTTGGCCATATAATCCCTGTCGCACAAATGATTCGCCGCTTGGAATGTTACAATCTGGTTGTAACCACCACCCACCGCAAATCTGCCAGCGTCCCTCTTTAACTCTCTCTTTAATTTCTTCAAACATTTTCGGGTCGTTCTTTTCCACCCATTCATACATAACAGCTGAACTAGACGTAAAAATGAAATCATCATATTCCTTTAACCGGTCTAATGCAGAACGGAATGTTGCTTTTGTTTCTTGAAACCCCTCTTGCCATTGCCAAAGCCAGACGGGATCCAAATGAGCGTTTCCTATCATATGTAAAGTCTTGTTTTTCATTGTATTTCCTCCTTGTTTCATAGTTTTAACTAAGTAATATTGCTTACCTTGAAAAAATCCATATAATTTATTTAATGCTGATAAGTAACCCTTTTAAAAACAAGATTACCTTAAACCATTGATTCTACAAATGTTATCACCTTATGTTGAGTTTGATCCCGTTTTTAAGTTCACTAAAAGTTGATTTCCTATCATAGGAATTTACTAGGAACGTTCCCAAAAGATAATAAAAAATTTATCTCCTCATAAGTTGTAACTAACTATCTTTTTTTTATTACTCTCTTTATTTCGAAAGTACCTGTTGTAAATCCTTCATTTTTTGTCGAAATTTTACTAAGACTACTATTTTATTTAAGTTTTTGAATTTTCATTTTCTAAAGCAAGAAGGGCTACTGAAAAACTAGCTAAATCCCCAATACTTTCTCCAAGACCAGCTGGTGTAATCTCGCAAACAGACAATGAAAGGTCTATTGCTTCTTTTTGTAATTCTTTAAGAACAAGAGGCTCTAAAATCTCTTGCTGCCTTCCGTAGATGCTACCAATTACGATCTTTTCTGGGTTCAATATATCAATTAGCATCGCTAGGCCTCTCCCTAGTTGAAAGCCTACAATTGAAAGTACTTCAAGTGCTAATGGATCACCTGTTTGGGCTGCTTCCCCTACCTTTTTCGTTGTAATCTCATCTACTTGCTCTACCGATGGACAGTACTTTGGAGGGTTTCCAGCTTCAATTGCTTTTATCGCCTTTTTCGTAGCAAGCTTAGCGATTCCTCCACCGCTACAAAACCCTTCAAAAGACCCTGCTTTCCCAAAACCAACAGGCCCGTCATTTGCTAACCTGACATGACCTACTTCTCCAGCTAAATCATTCGTTCCAGAATACAATTGTCCGTTTAGAATTAAACCTGCTCCCATACCTGTACCAAAAGTAAGGAAAATCATGTTTTCTGTGCCTATACCTGCTCCCCATCTCCATTCGGCCATCGCACCAGCATTCGCATCATTTTGCAAAGCGACTGGAATATTGTAGCGTTGTTCAAGTTGTGAAACAATTTCAATATTATCCCATCCTGGCAAATTCGGCGGCGACAAAATAATTCCTTGTCGACTGTTTAATGGGCCTCCACAACTTATCCCAATTGCATGTAAAGAGGATACTTGGTGTTCCTCCAGTAATTGATCCAATGTCTCCAACATAGAATCGATAGCTTTTTCTGGCGTATTAGGAGTCGGAAATTGTTTCTTTTTTATGATCTCGATTTCACCATCATCCAATCTTCCAAGGGAAATCGCACATTTGGTACCTCCGATATCTAATCCAGCTAATATTGTCACCATTGGAAAAACTCCTTTTCAAGCATGATACAAAGAGTATGATAGATTGGAAGATGTCTTTCTTGAATATCTAGAGTCTCCTGCCATGGAACACAAATACATACATCACAGAGTTCTTTCATCTTTCCGCCACTTTGCCCCGTAAACCCAATTGTTATTAACCCCTTTGCTTTCGCTACCTTCAACGCTTTCAATACATTATTCGAATTTCCAGACGTACTTAGTCCTATCACAACATCATTTTTTTGACCATATCCATACACTTGTTGAGCAAATACCATATCAGCGGCAACATCATTGGAAAATGCTGTCATTAGTGCAGAATGATTAGCAAGTGAAATAGCAGGCAGCGCTTGTTGTAAATGTTCGGCCATGTAACTTCCCTCATATTGGTCGATATCGAGTAATTTTTGCGTGAATTGAGAATCCACAGGTCTCTGCAATGTAAATCCTTTCATTAACTCACCGACAATATGGTCACAATCTGCAGCACTTCCACCATTTCCACACAATAAAAGCTTCCCTTCCTGCCTATAGCTTTCGGTTAAAAGCTCAAAAGCATATTGTATGTCAGCAGTACATTCGTTTAATTCAGGATATTTCCTCACTAATTTCTCAAGTTCTTGATTCATTTCATCTCCTCCTTCCTTGCCTGTTTCGTTAAATGATCAAATGCTTGGTCGATAAAGTCAGGACTTCCAAAGCTTCCTGATTTTAGAACGAAAAGATATGGTGGCTCTGTGTGAGAAAGACAAGACGGTAATCCAGGCTGTATTTCTTCCCATACCCTCATCCCACGAATTTGAAGGGCTTTACAGACAGTCGCTGAAGTATCCCCACCTGCAATTACAAAACGATATTGTTCTGTTTGTCCAATTACGTTAGCTGTAATATTTGCAATAGTTTCAGAAATATATCGCGAAATCTCTGTATTTCTCCATCCTCGTTTTGCCCCTTCTTCTTTTGTTGCTTTTACTTTTTCTTTTGTATTCGACGAATGTAGAATGACATGTTTTCCATTATTTATATTTGTGACAATTTGCTCGACCAATGGATTGATCATATTTTTCTGATCGTTATTTCTGATCAAAGCCAGTGTATCTAATTCTATCACTATATTTTCACTTTTCTTCATGTATTCAATCTGATCATTCGTTTGTGGCATCAGGCTTCCTGCAGCACAAAAGATCCCTTTTTTTCCACCGAAATCTGGCAGCGAAAGAGTACTCTTTCTTAGCTTTTGTTTCTTTTGAACTTTAGGGATTTCTTCAGCTAAAGCTGAACTTCCACATATCACCTTTTCTTCATGTACCGCTAATGCTATTTCAAATAAATCTTGTTGATTACTAACATCCAAAATGACATATTGGACCTTTTCTTCCAATTTCATTCTTAGAATCTCGTCTTTAATGATATTAGATCCTTGTCTAATAATCTTGTGGTGAATAGCCCCAACTTTACGCTTTGTTTGAGATTGCAAAATGCTCACTAAATCGGACTCATTCATTGGGTGGATGGGGTCATCTTTAAACTGAGATTCTTCTAATTTATTTCCATACACATAATGGACTGAATTAAGTGTTTGCCGCCCATTCTTCGGAAAACCCAATACAACAATGGCAAACTCTTCACCTAAAGCATCTAACATAGCATCAAATTCAGCACCAATATTGCCACGAAAAACAGAACAGGTTTTATTTATAAATTGAACTGCACCCGCTTTTTGTATATCCTTTGTCGCCTTAAATACTTTGTCATAAGCAGTTCTCTCATCATCTAACCTTGAATCTGTATCAAAAACTAACACATCTGGCTTTTGCTGCGACATATGATTTACAGTTGCAAAATCGTAGCTGTAAATGTCTACAATATAACCTGACTTTCCAAACATAACTCCAATATCGTTTGATCCAGTAATATCATCTGCAATTACACCAATCATTGGTCATCCCACTTCCTTCTTGGTTTATAGCCAGCATGGTGGAGAAAGTCATGAACAGTATCATTTGGCAATCGCTCTAACTCAACATTAGATCCCTTTGCTGTCACAAGCATTCGACAGGCAAATTCTAGTGACTGGAGTGCCATTCTTGCTTCTTTTATACTTGAATCAAAGACAAGAATTCCATGATTCTCTAACAAGAGGATGTTTGATCTTTTTGCCTTTTCCTTCACAGCCGCACCTAACTCTTCAGAACCTGGATGATGATAAGCTACTCGTTCAACACGCTCTAAATAATACATTGATTCTACAAAACACTCAGAAGGTATATCCATATTAGAACAAGCTACTAATGTGCTATAAAAAGGTGATGCATGTAGGATGGCATTAATGTCCGGACGTTGCTCATAAACTGCTTGATGCATCGGAATTTCCTTAGATGGCTTTTTTGATTCAGGGTTTCTCTTTCCATCATACGAACATTCAACGAAGTCATTTAAATCTAGCTCCCCTAAATATGTCCCACTTGCTGTAATTAAAAACTGATCACTTGAAGTTTTAGCACTAATATTTCCAGCATTTCCCCAAGCTAATTGATGTTCCATCATATACCGACCAACTTCTTGTAATTGTTTATTGACTGCATTTGTCTCAAGCACTTTTTTCACCCCATTATTTTCAACTCATCCGCATAAGCTTGCGCTTCTTGAGCGGCATATAAAATCACACCAACTGACCATGCATGTGACAATGTCAGTAACATCCCTTTTGGCTGGAAGCAATTTGTATTGTAATAACGCTCTGTAACCATACCTTTATATGCATTAAAATCACCATCCTCGCGTGCGATGCATTGAAGAAAACAAGCAAGGTTGTCACGGGTTCGATCTAAATAATAGTTATCTTTCGTATAACGCCATAAGCGGAGCATTTCCGGGACACAAAACAAGCCATAATTATGAAGATGCTGATTGGAAGGAGATGCTTGATCCGATCCACGAGAACGGAAATCGAGTTGTCTGAGCATTGTGAACTCAGGAAACTCGAGATTATAAGTCCAACGGAACGTCATCATCCAATCTGCTGCTGTACGTGATAGTCTTAGCCATTTTTCATTCTCGTTTTCTTCGTATAGCAACACATAAGCAACAACAGCGTTGTAAGCATCTTCAGACGTTGGTGTCAGATGAACATCTTCTGGAGCTCCGTAAATAAACTCATTCAAAACAAATCGCTGATAGTATTCACCTGCTAATATAGCAGCTTGACGGTATGTATCATCGTTAAAGTATTTCGCTCCTTCTAGCAAGGCAGCAATCCAAAGAATTCCACCAGAACCGTCCCATTCTTCGACCGTTCCCTCTTCACAATGATAATAAGAACCAAAATTCCCATCCTCACGCTGACATTTAACCGCGAAGTCTAAGTTTGAACGTACCGCTTTCTCCCACTCGCTGTGATTCTTTCCATGTTGTTTTTCAAATTGGAGAGCACGAACCATAAACAAGGTTGCTTCCGAAATGGTGCGCGCTTGCAGCCATTTATTATTTGGATTCCAACCAGTTCCCCATCCTTTGTCAACTTTCCATTCTGCCCAAAAAATACCGATAGGAGATAGTCCAGAGGCAATTTTGTTCATCACTTGAGTAGCTGCCTGTGTATAGTCATCCACTTGATTTTGGCGACCGTAAGCTAGTAATGCGTACGCATACTGGGCTCCACTCACCCATCCGACATGCATGTGAGGACGGTCACCTTTCCCACCAACATTTCCGTTAAATTCACGATCAAAGGCAGCGGTTTCATTTAAGATGTGGTGCTTTGGATCATAGTGCCAATAATGAAGACCATGAGCTGTTAAATCTGCAGCTTTTTTTAAATCCATCCAAGGATTGAGCGGATACATTTCTTGATGTTGTCGGTAAAGTTCTCTTACAAATGGGTCGTAAGCATGTAAACTTGAATCGCCAACATAGACTTTATATTGAAGGTGCACGATTTCCCCAGGGATCCAATGATGTGTTTCGCAATCTGCTGGGTGTGGATCAACAGGGCTGTGGAATGTAATTGGCTCTTCACGGTAAGGAAAATTCAACCAAATGGCTGTTCCAGCTTCGTTTCCAATAAAGCCCAACCCACTTAATCCAAGTTCAGACATTTCTTCTGTAAATAACGCCCCACAAAAGTGCTCGTTCCAAGCAAATACAGCTGGTAGTGCTGCACGGTCCGAACGAAACGCCCAAAAGTCAGATTCTAGCTTCTCTTGATCGCCACCATTGTAATCATATCTTGGATACATTCGTGTGTTATGAGCAAAACGATTCTCTTTATAAAATGCTCCCGGAATCATCCATGTTGGACGACCAGATCCGATCAGGTCAAAGCGAGCTTGGATGCCCGCATCCAGACCTGAATCACCGTTGTACGTGATCTCCATCTCCACATCTAAATACTCGCACGTGCCTTTTTGCGACTTTAAATTTGTTTTTACTGCAAAGTGAATAGATGAGCCAGTAAGTTGAATTTCATTTTCGCTTTCTGTCACGTCTGAAATCGTTACATGCTCATTCTCATGTAAACCTGTAGTAGATAAAAGAGCTGATTGTTGCATATATGCAACCTTCTCTTTTAGAAAAGAAGGATGTATCCTTAATTTATATCCTTGGGCTATTTGTTCGTATTCTATATTAAATTGACTCATGTTTGTTCACCTCCGAAAATATATTGCTTCGTACAATGGAAGATTCGATTCTAGTTACTTACTTTAGATTGTTCAAAAAGGTAGACTGTTTACCTTTTTGAACACCCAAAGAAATTGAAAGCGCGAAATGTCAGTTTTTTGTAGGAAGCTGTTCATTACAACTCATTTTTCATTTTGTGAGGAAACACCGGTATCGACTCACCCTTAAAGAACAAAATCCTTTGCACATTGTGCACTATCAAGGAAATTCTCAATTTTATCGATAACGGTCTGTTCTACAGCATTTTGGCCTCGTTCTTTTTCAGCAGCCGGTAACGCCTTGCATTCTGCATTTGTCATTCTCTCATCTCTACCAAGTTCCGCAAGCAAACTAACTTCTAAATCAGTGGCAATGTTTACTTTGCTAACACCACCGTTTGGTAGTTTCATTGCTTCTTTAATCATTTCTGCCGGTACACCAGAGCCACCGTGTAAAACAAGATGTACAGGAGTTAACGTACGAATCGCTTTTAAACGTTCTAAATCGATCGTAGGTTTTCTCACGTTATATACCCCATGAGCAGTTCCAACCGAAACCGCTAATGCATCCGCCTTCGTTTCATTTACAAATTGTAGTGCCTCATCTGGGTCCGTATACAACTCTTTATCTGAATCCGTTTCAACAAAGTCCGTTGTTCCGATCATCCCTAATTCTGCTTCAACCGAAACCCCTTTTGAATGAGCATACTCAGCAGCTTCTGAACTAATCGCAATATTTTGTCCAAGTGGATGTTCAGAAGCATCAATCATAACGGATGTAAAGCCAGCGTCAATTGCATCCATAATGACAGACATTTCTTTAGTATGGTCTAAGTGCAACACGGTCGGAACAGTAATGTTTTCATCTTCTAACGCTTGATAAAAAGCTGCTCCAAATTCAGCAGGAGTAATTCCATACCTGTCCATCTCCTTTTGCGAGATTTGGACTATAATTGGTGAGTTTGTTTTCTCTCCCGCTCGTAAAATAGGGAGAATCATATCTGTATACCTTGGAGCAAAGGAACCAATTGCATATTTCCCTTTCTCAGCTTGTTCTAAAGCATGCTTTAATGTAATGACATTTTTTACTTTTTGTTTACTCATATTATGAACTCCTCTATAAAATAGTATTTTTAATTCTTGTAAAGCTTACAACCCTTTCTTATAAAAACTTCGTAATGGTTCCTGAAGAAATAGGTAACCTTCCTCAAAAAGAGTCTGATATTTTTGCTGATTTTCTGTATTCGGGTATACATTATTTTCTTGCCTTTGTGAGATTAGCTGTAATAATTCAGCTTCATCTTTATAAACACCACTGCCAAGCCCGGCAGCCATGGCTGCTCCTAACAAAGTTGCTTCTGATACAGGAGGAATCAACAAATGACAGTTGGTTACATCAGCTTTTATTTGTAGCCACTGTTGATTTTTCGTGCCACCTCCAACCGCAATAAGGGTTTGAATCTGACAATCTTGCATTTTTTCCGCTGCTCTTCTCATATACTCAAGCTCAAATGCCGTTCCTTCTAAGAGCGCTTTCAATAAATCTCCTTTTTTATGAGTGCTTTTCAATCCTATAAATGCGCCTTTGGCATTAGGATCCGGTTGAGGAGAGCCACTTCCAGTTAAGTATGGATAATACAACATCCCCGTAGGCGAACTAGGAACTTGATCTAATAAATTCTTCATTTCTTCATAAGATAAATGTTGACTTGAAAGCTGACTTCTCAGCCATTCAACTGAACCTCCAGAAGACTGAATCCCCCCCATCCAAAACAAGCGGTTTGGAACAACATGGCACCCAAATGTAAAACCTGATTCATATTCTTTTTTTGTTAAACCTCGTTCATGCAATGAACCAACTAGCGTTTCAGCTGTCCCCATTGAATCTAAGACTACCCCAGGCTGGGTGACTCCAACCGCTAAAGCTGCACAGACGTGATCATGACCAGAAACTGCTACAGATATGCCTTTTTCAAGCCCAATCTCCTCAAAACCTTGGGAAACTTCTCCTACCCCTGTCCCGCTTGGGTTCACTTCCGGAAACAAGGATTCACCAAGTCCGAAATGACGAATCAACGGAATATCCCATTTTTTTTGATCAATTCGAAAGGCAAATGTCCTTGCTGCTAACGAATAATCTGTAGAGACTTTTCCTGTTAGTTTGTAAGCGATAAAATCAGACGTTGATAGCCATTTGGCATTTGTTGTAATCTGAGGATCTTGCTGCTTTAACCACAAGAGCTTTGCTAAACCGGATTTATAACTATTGTGAAGTCCTGTTTTTTGAAACTGTTCAACAGGATCTATTTCTTGCTGCAGCACATTTGAAACTTCTTCTGTTCGACGATCAAACCATGGAATTATATGAGAATGACACTCATTAGTTTTTGGGTTCAGTAGCAGGCCACTTTCAGCCATACTCGTTATCCCAATGGATACGATCTTCTCATGCTGATCAGAAGTAACCTCCTTAATTAATTGAGTGACCACTCTCCACATCTCGTCAGGATTATAATAGGAAAGCCCCTCCTCAGTTAGGTGACTTTGGTTTGAACGGATAGCTATTTGAACAAGTGTTCCATCACATTCAAATAAGCCTGCCTTTATATGAGTCGTTCCAATATCAATTCCTAGTAATCTCATTTTCATTCAGCTATCCCTTCTAATGTTTGCTGAACTCTTTCCATTCCAAGTTGCGGACTTGCTAAAAACATCTCTTGCTGTTCAATAGGTAAGGTAGAAACAACACGCGCCATTGATGCTTGAGCCAATACAACAACATCTACTTTCTTAGCAATATTAGACAACACCACAGATAAAGCAGCATCATGACTATTCTGATCACCTGTTATCAAACACTGATACGCTTCCTCAGCTAATTCAGATTCGAACTCCACTTTTTTGTTGAATTCTGTGGCTTTCTCTTGCAAAAGCCTCATTGTTGGGTTTAAAGTTGTTGCTAGTGTCGCAACAACTCCAATCTTTTTCCCTCTTTTTATTGCTTCTTCAGCCATTGCTTCATCAATTCTAATAATGGGTATGGTAATGTTTTGGCGCGCTTTCGCAACAACTTCACCTACTGAAGAACAAGCATTTAAAATTACATCTGCACCAATTTGCTCTGCATACTTTGCATATTGTACTAGACGATCCTGAACTAAACTAATGTTCCCGTCGGTTTCAATTAATTGAGGTAGAATCGAATCATCAACAAAGTTAACGACTTTACATCCTGGAATCTTTTCTTCTGCCAATTTCTTCAAAGGCTCTACTGTAACCGGTGTTGTATGTAATACAGCGACTTTTTTACTCACCATCTCACTCCTCTCTGTTTGCAAAAGTACGTTAAGTGGTTTATTGTGGCTTTTGTTGAGTTGTTGTTGTTTCTTCGCTTAATTATGTCTCAAATCGTTCAAAACGTCAATGGATTTACTGAATATTAATTAGATTTATTGAGCACTATCTTGATTTTACTTACTATAAATCATCTTGCATCAGCAGCACATCTGAAACCAATATTACCTGTTGAACTATCAGGAGTATTGGAACTTCTTGCTGCTACACGATAACGGTTGCAATATGATTCATGGCATAAATAGGATCCTCCACGCATAACACGTGCATTTCCCAATCCTGGACCCATTGGATTAACCTTTGTCCCTTTTAAATGAAATGTTGGACTAAACCAGTCACCACACCACTCCCACACGTTCCCAACCATATTGTATAACCCATATCCGTTAGGAATATATTCATCTACCGGACAAGTTCCAGCATATCCATCACTAGCATCATTATCTTTGGGAAATTTTCCTTGCCATATATTGCAATGATGCTGATCATTAGGTCTTAGTTGGTCTCCCCATGGATACCTTTTTTTCTCTAATCCCCCTCTAGCGGCATATTCCCACTCCGCCTCTGTAGGCAGTCGTTTTCCTGCCCATTTACAATAGGCATTTGCATCTGTCCATGAAATATGAACAACTGGATGATTCATACGATGATCAATACTAGAATTAGGACCTTCTGGCTGATACCAATAAGCTTCTTTAACAGGGATCCACCAAGGGGTGTACGGCAAATGTCCATCTAAAATATCGACTTCACTCTTATCGACAAAAAGATTAAAAACAAATGACCATTCAAACTTCTCTGCTTCAGTTACATATCCAGTATCTTGAACAAAAGCTGCAAATTCCTTGTTCGTAACAGCATATGGCGATAGATAAAAAGGATCGATTGTTACTTTTCGAACTGGACCTTCTCCATCCTGTGGATATCCTTCACTACTGTTTGTCCCCATCCAGAAACTATCTCCCGCTAATAGAACCATGTTATTTTTCCCTTCGGTCAATGTAATACTGCTGTTTTGTTTTTTTTTGCTTTGATTTGCATTTAAAGTATTGTGTGTACCGCTTACATTTTGTCTTCTTGCTGCACAACAAGGGTGATTTTTTTCTTGTTTCACTAAATGAACCTCTCTTTCTCACTTGAAATTTATTTTCTGTCTCGCTATCATAAATCAATTTTTTTTGTCTTTAAAGAGGGATTCGTTAAAAAGGAGGGAAATAACTCTGATACTAAACAATCTCCTTTTTCTTTAGTAAAACACTTTTTCACCTGTATTCCTCTATCAAAAAAGGGGTTACAAACAATATGTTTATATGTCATGAAAAGGAGAGAACACTATTTTCATTAAAAATAAATAGGAAAAGGGATTAAATGGATTCTCAAATCTGGAAAAAGTATTCGATAGAAAACTTCATAGATACAGAGACAATCAAAACCATTTTTGTCACATGATGACATGTATGTACTTTATTTGATCGCTTTCACTGGGGATATCGAAGAAAACAAAATTGGAATTATGGGACACAGCTATGGTTAAACCATTATTGGTTCTACAAGGGGAAAATGACCCGCGATTTTTAAAGATAAAATCCGATGAAATTGTAGAAGTGACAAGGAAAAACCAAGTTCCTGTTGATTATATTGTTTTTAAAGGAGAAGGATACGGATTAGACAAAAAACATAACCAATTAAAAGCAAATAAAGCCATTCTAACTTTTCTAGACATGCATTAAAATAAATTTAATCAATAGAAAAAAGGCTACGCGCCAGCCCCGAAAAGCCCACTCGGTGCTAGCTTTAAACAAGCAGCGACTCCACTCATTGCTGAGTTATGTCAAAAAGGGAAAGTCACCCTTTTTGCCTATGTTGCTTTTGCAATGGCTCCGTTCGCTGCGCGCCAGCCCCGAAAAGCCCACTCGGTGCTAGCTTTAAACAAGCAGCGACTCCACTCATTGCTGAGTTATGTCAAA